>PXQH01000001.1 GCA_003022125.1 Cyanobacteria bacterium QS_8_64_29
ACTCCGAGGGCGATCGGGTAGCCAACCCGCGCTACCTGCAGCGTTCGGAGCGAAAGCTAAAACGGCTCAATCGGCGGGTTCACAAAAAGCCTAAAGGCTCTAACAACCGCCGTAAGGCGGTCAACCGGCTAGGCCGCCAGCACCTTAAGGTTCAGCGCCAGCGTCAAGACTTCGCCGTCAAGCAGGCGAGGTGCGTGGTGACATCGGCAGATGTCGTGGCGTTTGAGGCTTTGAACGTGCGCGGCTTGGTCCGCAACCGTCACTTGGCCAAGTCCATCTCGGATGCGGCTTGGTCGCAGTTCGCGCGCTGGTTGCAGTATTTCGGGCAGGTTTTCGGCAAGGTGGTTATGGCGGTCCCACCGCAATACACCAGCCAGGACTGCTCAGCCTGTGGGGCGCGGGTCTCCAAGACCCTAAGTACCCGAACCCACCAGTGTCCGAGCTGCGGCACGACCTTGGACCGCGATGAAAACGCAGCCCTTAACATCTTGCAGCAAGGGCTGCGACAAGCAGGTGCAGATGCAACTAGGGCCGGGCAGGCCCGAAGTCACGCTTTGGGAGAGGAGACCGCTACGCCGCTCGGTGAGAGCCGGGCGGCGCAAGTTTTGTCGCCGAACCAAGAATCCGCTAGCTCAGCCACTGGCGGCTAGCGGAGTGTCAACGGACCACGCCATCGGCCCTATAGGGCGACAGGCGCGGCAGGGCAAGCGCCAGCAGCAGCGGCGGGACGGCTGACAGCACCAGGATGGGAACGTAGCTTCCGAACGCCTCAAACCCGAGCGCGAACAGGTACGGTCCGGCGGTGGTCGCCGCGACCGAGACAGTCGTTGCCCAGCCTTTGATTTCACCCAGAGCCGTCCGTCCGAAATAGTGCGCGTACGCGCTTCCTTGAATTACCCCCTTCATGCCCTGTGCCAGACCGGAGACGGTTCCGTAGGCCCACATCCAGGCCAAGCTCGTGGTATAGACCGGAAGCACCAGCGAGACGCACAACAGCAGCAGCATGAGGGCGAGGAGCCAGCGCGGCTCGACGCGGTCCATGGCGTAGCCCGTAGCAGATTGGCGCCAGCGCTGACAATGCCCAGGGGCGCAAACACGGCAACCGCCGTTTCGGCATTCAGACCGCCCGTTTGCTGCATGATGTCGAAGTGGTGGAAGGTCAAGCCCGTGGCCAGCGCCGAGACAAACGCATCGCCCAGCGTGAACGCCCAAAACACCAGGCTGCGGCGGGCTTGGGCAGCTGTGTAGTGAGCTTCGCCATCTGAGGTGGCAGCGCTGTCCCCAGCAGGGGAGGGCGCGAGTTGCAGGCCAAACAGCTCCGGCGATCCCCGAAACAGCAGCGCGCCGACGGGCAAAATGGTGGCAGCAACCGCTACCCCCAACAGGCGGTAAGCTTGGCGCCAGCCCACCTGGCTGATGAGCGCTTCAATGCCGCGCGGCAAAACGGCAATGCCAATGGCAAAGCCCAAACTGGCAATGCCCACTGCCAAACCGCGGCGCCGGCGAAACCAAATGTTGATGGCGTGCAGGCTGACCAGCGTGAGGGCGCCTTGGCCCAGTCCGCGAACGAGCAAAAAGCCCAACGTTAGCGCGAGCAGGCCGCCCACCCAGCTCATGCCGGCGCACGCGATCGCCAAGCCCGCCGAGACCAGCGTCACAGTCGGCCGGGGCCCAAAGTGATCGGTAAAGCGCCCGACAAAAAGCGCCCGACAAAGGGTAGGGCCAAGGACCCACCCAGCGTCCCCAGGGCGTAGGCCAACGACACTTGCGATCGCGGCAGCCCCAGATCGGCCACAATGCGATCAACAAAAACCGACACCCCCACTGTCTGGCCGGGGGTGGTCATAATCGTTCCTAACGTGCCCGCCAGCAGCACGATCCAGCCGTAGTAAATCGGCGATCGCGCCACCAGTGGGCTGTAGAGCGAGCGGGAACGAGGCAATTCGGTCAAGGATGGGCTACCTAGCGGTTGCGCCGCAGCCCATCCTACCGACCGGCGGGACGAGCGCTACCTAGCGCGTGCCGTTGGTGAAGTTGTAGCCCACCCCCACCAAGATGCCGGCCTCAGTATCGTCGCCAAACCCGATGTTGACGGCGGCGTTGGCCGTGAAGCGGGACGATAGCGGAACGTCGATGCCGCCGGTGAGCAATAGCCCGGCATCGCTGCTGCTTTCATCATCACCGGTAAAGAACGCCCCACCCCCGAGGTAAGGCCCGTAGGCGACCGGCTGGTTGCCCGGCGTGCCGGTACGCAGCGGGAAGTCGTAGGTCAGGGGCAAAGTTACGGTCGCGTTGTCAAAGCCATCGTTAAACAGTAGGGCCGGCCGCAGCGACAGCTGTTGGGTGAGCCCGATTTTGGAGTTGAGCGCAAAGCCGCCATCGCCCAATCCCGAGTCACCCAGGCCGATGTTGCCGCCAACGCCAATGTAGCTAGACCCCGATTGGGTAGGGCGGCCCACCGACGGTTCGCGATCTTGGGCAAGCTGGGCCGTTTGGGACTCGCTGGGGGGCGAATCCAGGCTGGCTGGTTGGGTGCTGCTGAGGGCCTGGGGCGAAGCGGCTGCGCTGCCAGCCCAGCTGGCGGCGGCGCTCGCTGCTACGATGAGCGCCACCCTCTGCAGCGGCCGCTTCTGGCACGCGGTCGGGAATACCATGTCACTCCTCACAACAACAGCAATCGTGCCGGTGGCTGCCCGGCAGCCAGCCCAATCGTATCGCGCCCGCTTCCCATGGCAGCAGTACCGCAGCTGAGCGAGCGCCTGCAGGCGTGGTACCGCAACGGCAGCTACTTTTCCTTCCAAGGCGATCGCTGGTTCTATCGCGAGGCGGGGGATGGGCCGCCTTTGCTGTTGCTGCACGGCTACCCCACGGCCTCCTGGGGCTTTCACAAGGTATGGCCTCGCCTGACGCAGCGGTTCCGCGCGATCGCGCCGGACTTGTTGGGGTCGGGCTTTTCCGACAAACCGCTAGGCGGTCGTTACGACATTGCCTCCCTAGCCGATGGCGTGGAGGCGCTGTTGCAAGCGCGAGGCGTCCGAGCGCCCCATGTGCTGGCCCACGCCTACGGCGTCACGACCGCGCAAGAGTTGTTGGCGCGCCACTTGGCCGGCGGCGGGCTGCCGCTGCGCTCGGTCTGCTTTGTCAACGGCGGCCTGTTCCCGGAGGGATCGCACCCCACGCCCTTGCAGCGGTTGCTCATGACGCCGCCCGGTCGCCTCATTGCCCGCTGGGGACCGACGCCGTTTCGCACCTTTAGCCGCAAGCTGGCGCGCAACTTCGGCCAACCGCCCAGCGAGGCCGAGCTGCGCGAGCTGTGGCAGTTGCTGCGGTTTAACGGCGGCGATCGCGTGGTCCCGGAGGTGCTGCAATACCTCAAGGAGCGCTACGCTCAGCGCGAGCGGTGGGTAGGCGCGCTCGCGCAGGCTGACATTCCGCTGCGGCTGATCAACGGTGCTGCAGATCCGGTATCGGGGACCGACATCCCGCGCCTGTGGCAGCAAACCGTGCCCAATGCGGACCTCGTCCAGCTCGACCCGGGCATTGGGCACTATCCACCGCTAGAAGACCCAGAGGGAACGCTCGCGGCGTTTTTGGCGTTCGTTGACGCTATCGAGGCGTAGCCGCCCACTGATAGAGCGCCTTGCCTGGATCCGCGAGCTCGGCTAGCGCGGTGTAGTAACGCGCGCGCCAGGTCTCGGCGCCTAGGCTCGCAAACAGCATCAGGTTGAGCGGGTACTCGCCGCTGTCGGTGCAGCGGCGAACGTCATCGCGGAACAGAAACAGGGGCTTGTCGCAGGCGATCGCCATGCCCACTTCCACGCAGACGCCCTCATCCGGCGGCACGCCGTTGAGCACTGCCAGCACGCCATCGGCGTTGAGGGTGTCTTGCTTGTCCGCGACCGCCACCCGGTGGGCCCATTGGGGGTCGCTCGCCTCAAGCTGATTGTTGCGCGCGAACGGTTCCCAGACCGTGAGACCGAGCGATTCGAGCTGCTGCACGAGCGGCGGCAGGCAGGGATCGCGCTCCAGCGCGGAGAAGCCATAGGGGTGGGCCAGATAGAGGGTTTTGCCCATGGGCGAATGGGCCGGTTCGTTGGCCTGAACTTGAGGGAGGCCGGCTAGCTAGGCATCCGTCTCCCTTGGCGGCTGGCGCGGGCCGGGCTGGGATCGCTCGGCTGTTGTGGGGTGCGAGACGCCGGCAAATTCGGAGCGATTGACAATGCGCTGGAACATGTAGCCCGTCCCGCGCTCGGTCAGGATTAGCTCCGGTTGCTTGGGGTCGTTCTCAATTTTGCTGCGCAGGCGCGAGACGTGGACGTCCACCACGCGCAAATCGCTCTGGCGTTGGGGCGGATACCCCCAAACGGTCTCTAGGATTTCGGCGCGCGAGATCGACTCGCCCGAGCGGCTCACCAGCAGCTCTAGCAGGCTGTATTCTTTGCCCGTCAGCCGCATTTGCTCGCTGTCGATGTAGAGGCGGCGCTTGTTGGTATCCAAGCAGAGCCGGCCGACGCGGATAATGCCGGAGCTGGGAAGCTGGCTCCCTTCGCGATCGCGAAAGCGCCGCAGCACCGAGCCGATGCGCGCTTCCAGCTCCTTGGGCGAGAAGGGCTTGGTCAAGTAGTCATCCGCCCCAATCTGCAGGCCGTTGATGCGATCGGCCACATCGCCCAAGGCCGTAAGCATGATGACGGGGACATCCGACTGCTTGCGCAGCTCTCGGCAGACGTAGTAGCCGTCCCCGTTGGGCATCATGATATCCAGCACGATCAGATCCGGTGCTTGCTCGCTAAAGGCTGCTAGCGCCCGCTCGCCGTCGGCAGCGGTGGCGACTTCGTAGCCCACCATGGAGAGGCGCGTCTGGAGGATCCGGCGGACGGCATCCTCATCGTCGACCACCAGGATCTTGTCTGCCGCTTCGCTCACCTTGGCACTCCTTAAGCCTGCGCCTTGGCAACCCTACCGCGATGGCGCTTGTGCAAGGCGACCCCTGCAGAAGCGCGATGGGGGAACTTGGGGAGCAGATGGCTGCTTTCCGCTCGTGCTGCCGCCCGAGCGGCTCGCTCGTTATCAAAATGATAACGCTTTGGCGCCCCCGATCCCAACCGGTCGCCGAGACCACTTCAGCAGTCAACGCGCCGCAGCGCGCCCGGCGCGACCGATTTTAAGGTTTTTAACACTTAGGGCGCTGTGGCTTTGGATTTCGTTTAGGTTCAACGGATTAACGCAGTGGCGCCCAGCCATTCTGGATAGGCTGATCGGCACTAGCTTTAGCGCGCGGGTGAGGGCCCTTGGCGCCCCCATGTGGCTATGGCCAATCCGTTCCTTGGCGTCAGAATTCCGCCCGAGCTGGAGGGCGCGATCGCGGATCGCATGGCCGAAACGGGCGAGTCCAAATCCGCCATTGTGGTGGCCGCCCTGCAAGCCTATTTGGGAACGGCGCCCTGCCGGGAGCGCTTGAGCGCGATCGAGCAGCGGCTGAGTGAGGTAGAGGCCTTGGCCGCCGAGATTAAGCAACTGCAAGAGCACCAACAGCCGCCGCCATCCCACCCACACCGCGAAGGCGGCAAGGCAGAACGGTCGCATTGCCCTTAGGATCGCGATCGCGCGATGGGGCGATGGGAGCGTTGCTCGGATTTGCCAATCTCAACAAGCCCGCCGGGGTCAGCTCGCACGATTGCATCAACCGGGTACGGCGCAGCCTGGGCATCAAGCGCGTCGGGCACGGGGGCACCCTGGATCCGCTGGCGACGGGCGTCCTGCCGGTTGCCGTCGGGCGGGCAACCCGGCTGTTGCGCTTTTTGCCCGAAGGCAAAGCCTATCGCGCCACGATCCGGCTGGGGGTGCGCACGGCAACGGACGACCTGGAAGGGGAGGCGCTCGAGCGCCAGCCCGTGCCTGCCCTCGATGCCGAGACCATCGCCGCTACGCTCGCCCGTTCTGAAGGCGAGATCGCGCAGCAACCGCCGGCCTACAGTGCCATCAAGCAGCACGGCAAGCGCGCTTACGAGCTGGCCCGAGCCGGCCAGGCCGTGGCCATCCCCGCGCGCACCGTGCGCCTGGATCGGATCCGGTTGCTGGATTGGCGGGTTGCGCCCCAGCCCGAGCTCAAGGTTGCCATTGACTGCGGCCCTGGCACCTACGTGCGCGCGCTCGCGCGGGATGTGGGCGCGGCCCTGGGAACGGTGGGAACGCTAGCCGCGCTCGTGCGCACTGCCAGTTGCGGCTTTGAGCTGGAACAGAGCGTACCGCCCGAGCAGCTCGAGCGCCAAGCAAGCGAAGGCAGCGTGGCGCTGGTGCCGCCCGAGCGGGGCCTGGCTCACTTGGCAGCCGTGGTTTTGCCATCGCGCGAGGCCCGGCGCTGGTGCCAGGGGCAAACGCTGGCCCAGCCAGCCTCCATCGGCCAGCCCGGCGCGTTCGTCCGGGTGCAGGATGAGGGGGGAGGGCTGCTGGGCATTGGCAAGCTGGCCGCAGCGGAGACGCTGCTGCTCAAACCGGAGGTCGTGCTGGCCCCGGGCTAACCCAACCCAGCGGCGCGCGATCGCAGGCATTAGGATTGAGGGCGCACGCCCCGTCAGCTCTACCCATGGCCGCGCAAACTGCCCCGTTCGGGACCTGGCGCTCCCCCATTACCGCCGAGGCGATCGTCTCGGACGCCATCCGCCTAGGCGGAGTCGCACCCGATGGCGGCGACCTGTACTGGCTGGAAGGCCGCCCTGCCGAGGGCGGGCGCTATGTGCTGGTGCGCCGCACGCCCGAGGGTGGCGTTGCGGACGTGACGCCTGCTCCCTACAACGTCCGCACCCGCGTCCACGAGTACGGCGGCGGGGCGTTCCTGGTAGCAGCGGGCACGATTTATTTCGTCCACTTTGACGACCAGCGCCTGTACTGGCAGCGCCCCGAGGGAACCCCGCAACCGCTGACCGAACCCGCCGATCGCTGCTACGCCGATTTTGTCCTGGATCGCGGGCGCCAGCGCCTGGTTAGCGTCTGCGAGGACCGCAGCGACCCCGAGCGAGAGCCCACCAACACCCTCGCCAGCATCGATTTGCGCACTGGTGCGGTGGCCCCCTTGGTCGCTGGTAGCGACTTCTATTCGGCGCCGCGCCTGAGTCCGGACGGGGCATGGCTGGCTTGGGTCAGTTGGAACCATCCCCACATGCCGTGGGACGGAACGCGGCTCTGGGTGGCACTGGTGGCAGCGGATGGCGCCCTGGGCGAGGCGCGCTGCGTCGCCGGTGGAGAGGCCGAGTCGGTGTGCCACCCGCAATGGTCGCCAGCGGGCGAGCTCTACTTTGTCAGCGATCGCAGCAATTGGTGGAACCTCTACCGCCAGCGTCCGGACGGCACGGTGGCCTGCGCCTGCGAGCGGGCGGCCGAGTTTGGGGTACCCCACTGGGTCTTTGGCCAGTCGCCCTATGCCTTCCTATCGGCCCAGGAGGCGATTTGCACCTACACCCAGCAGGGCTACTGGTACCTGGCGACCCTGGATCTGGCCAGCGGAGCGCTCTCGCCCATCGAGACCCGCTATACCGATATTGGGTCGCTGCATGCAACCGCTGAGGGGGCCGCGTTCGTCGGCAGCTCGCCCACCGAGTTTGCCAGCGTCGTGTCCTGGCACCGCGGCAGCGGCACCCAAACTGTGCTGCGGCAAGCCAGCTCGCTGGCGGTCGAGGCGGGCTATCTCTCGGTCCCCGAGGCGATCGCGTTCTCCACCGAGGGCGGGCAGACCGCCTATGCCTGGTTCTACCCGCCGCAGAACCGCGACTACCGCGGCCCCGAGGGCGAGCGCCCCCCGCTGCTGGTCAAAAGTCACGGCGGGCCCACCGCCGCCAGCTCGGCCGCGCTGGATCTGCGCATCCAGTACTGGACCAGCCGGGGCTTTGCCTTCGTCGATGTCAACTACAGCGGCAGTACCGGCTACGGGCGCGACTACCGCCAGCGGCTCTACGGCAACTGGGGGATTGTCGACGTCCGCGACTGTGCCGAGGCGGCGCGGTACCTGGCCCGGCAAGGCCGGGTCGATGGCGAGCGCCTGGCCATTCGCGGCAGCAGTGCCGGCGGCTACACCACCCTGGCCGCGCTGACCTTCGAGAGCGCGTTTCGGGCAGGGGCGAGCTACTACGGCATCAGCGATCCCGAAGCGCTGGCCCAAGAGACGCACAAATTCGAATCGCGCTATCTGGATTTGCTCATTGCCCCCTATCCCCAGCACCGCGATGTCTACCAGGCGCGATCGCCCATCGCGCACGCGCAGCAGCTCGCCTGTCCGGTCATTTTCTTCCAGGGGCTCGAAGATCGCATCGTGCCGCCCAACCAGGCCGAGCGCATGGTGGAGGCGTTGCGCGCTAAAGGCATTCCAGTGGCCTACGTGCCGTTTGAGGGCGAGCAGCACGGCTTCCGCCGCGCCGACAACATCAAGCGCGCCCTCGAGGCCGAACTGTACTTTTACGGGCGCATCTTCGGCTTCGAGCCGGCCGATGCCATCGCCCCCGTCGCGATTGCCAACTTGGGCACTGGCGCCAGCAACGCATAAAGCGAGCTGCCCGCTGCGGGCAGCTCGCTCAACTCGAGACTGAGCGCGGCGTTAGTAGTCGAAGTCACCGCCGCCACCGGCGCTCGAGGAGGCTTTCTCCTGTTCTTTTTCCACCACAATGCACTCGGTGGTGAGGACCATGCTGGCGATGCTGGCCGCGTTTTGCACCGCCGAGCGGGTGACCTTAGCCGGATCGATGACGCCGGCTTGGTACATGTCGCCGAACTCGTTGTTGGCGGCGTTGTAGCCTATATTGAAGTCCTTCGACTTCACGCGCTCGGCAATCACGGCGCCGTTTTGGCCGGCATTCTGGGCGATGCGCTTGAGCGGTGCCGTCAGCGCCCGGCAGACGATCATGGCCCCGGTGAGCTCCTCACCGTTGAGGTTGGATTTGGCCCATTGCTCCAGATCGGGGGCAATGTGGGCCAGGGTGGTACCGCCGCCGGGGACGATGCCTTCCTCCACAGCGGCCTTGGTGGCGTTGACGGCGTCTTCCAGGCGCAGCTTGCGATCGCGCATCTCGGTCTCGGTGGCCGCACCCACTTTAATTACGGCCACGCCACCGGCGAGCTTGGCGAGGCGCTCTTGTAGCTTCTCGCGCTCGTAGGAGGATTCGGTGTCTTCCAGCTGGCGCCGGATCTGCTCGCAGCGCTTGCTGACATCTGGGTTGTCCCCCTCGGCCACGATGGTGGTGTTCTCGCGCCCCACCGTGACGCGGCGGGCCGTCCCCAGCATGTCGGTGGTGGCGTTTTCTAGTGTCAGCCCGGCGTCCTCGGTGATGACCTGACCGCCGGTGAGCACGGCGATGTCCTCGAGCATCTGCTTGCGGCGATCGCCAAAGGCCGGTGCCTTGACGGCGGTGACGTTCAGCACGCCGCGCATGCGGTTGACCACCAGCGTGGCCAGGGCTTCTTTTTCAATGTCCTCGGCAATGATGAGCAGCGGCTTGCCCGAGCGCGAGACCTGCTCCAGGATGGACACCAAATCCTGGATGACCGTGATTTTCTTGTCGGTAATCAGCAGCTGCGGCTCGTCCAGAACCGCCTCCATGCGCTCGTTGTCGGTGACGAAGTAAGGCGAGATGTAGCCCTTATCGAAGCGCATGCCCTCGGCAACGTCCAGCTCGGTGGTCATGGACTTGCCTTCCTCGAGCGAGATTACGCCCTCGCGGCCGACGCGATCCATGGCCTGGGCGATCATCTCGCCCACTTCCTGGTCGTTGCCGGCCGAGATGGCGCCCACCTGGGCGACGGAGTTAGAGTCCGAGATCTGGCGCGCGTGCTTGCCGATTTGCTCGACCACGTACTCGGCCGCTTTGTTGATGCCGCGCTGCAGCGAGACGGCATTGGCACCGGCTGCGACATTGCGCATGCCTTCTTTGACCATGCCGTGCGCGAGCACCACGGCCGTGGTGGTACCGTCACCGGCGTTGTCGTTGGTTTTGGAAGCGGCTTGCCGGATGAGCGAGACGCCCGTGTTTTCGATGCGATCTTCGAGCTCGATTTCCTTGGCGATGGTGACGCCGTCGTTGACAATCTGGGGCGCGCCGTACTTGCGCTCGAGGACGACGTTGCGCCCCCGCGGCCCCAGGGTGACTGCCACTGATTCGGTCAGCAGATCGATGCCTCGCTCCAGGGCACGGCGGGCTTGGTCGTTGTAGATGATGGATTTAGCCATAGTTCGAATCTTCCCTGCACTTCACTGCACTGCGGGCTTGAGCCGGTCGGACGAGCGCGCTACTCGACGCTGGCCAGAACGTCTTTCTCCGAGAGCAGGACGTAATCGTCGCCGCCCAGCTTGATGTCGGTTCCGGCGTATTTGGAGTAGAGGACCTGGTCGCCCACTTTGACCTCAGGGGCGGTGCGGCTGCCATCGTCGTTGTGCTTGCCGGGCCCGACGGCGACCACTTCGCCCACCTGGGGCTTCTCTTGCGCCGTGTCGGGCAGCACAATACCGCCGGAGGTTTTCTCTTCGGAGGGACTGACTTTGACAAAGACGCGATCGGCTAGGGGCTTAACGGTGGAGACGCTTAGGGATACGGTTGCCATAGGAACCTCGCTTGCAGAACTGCCGACTCGGTTAGCACTCTCGTTTTCTGAGTGCTAATCTACCCGAGCGCCGTTGGTGATCGCAACAAACGGGGTTGTACGGGTTCCCGAACCGGACGGCCGCCGCCATTGGTGCGGCAGTTATGGGGTCCATCGCCGCCGATTGGCATGAGGCGCCTGGCGGCGATGGGGAGAACCGGCATGGGCATTGCCCCGGGTAGCCCTCAAGGAGGACCGGCGCTAGAGAGGCCCCAACGCGCAACGTGGGGTGGCATACCATTGCGGTATGGAGCAACGGCGCCCCAGGGGGATGACAGGCAGCGCCATCCGGCAGGCACCGCAAATTTTGCTCGTCGATGACGACGAGAACCTGCTCGTTTTAATCCAGGATTATTTGGGCTTCCGCGGTTACGAGGTTGTCGCGGCCAAAAGCGGCGGCGAAGCCCTGCAACTGCTGTCGCGCCAAATCCCGGACATGATTGTCTGCGACGTTCTCATGCCCGGCATTGATGGGTACGAGTTTGTCGAGCGGGTGCGGCAAGATGCGCGCACGAGCTGGCTGCCGGTGCTGTTCCTAACGGCCAAAGACAGCAGTCAGGACCGGGTCAAGGGGCTCAATCGGGGCGCGGATGTCTACATGGCCAAGCCGTTCGAGCCGGAGGAGCTGGTGGCGCAGGTGGAGTCATCGCTGCAGCAGACCCACCGCCTGCTCCAGCGCAACGAGCGTGACGGTGACGGGCGCGAGGCCGCGCCCGTGCCGCCCAACGTCCGCCTGACGCGCACCGAAACCCGCGTGGTTCGTTGGGTGGCCCAAGGACTGTCCAATCGCGACATCGCGCAGCAGCTCAACATCAGCCAGCGGACGGTCGAGAGCCACGTCTCCAACATGCTCAACAAAATGCGCCTGCACAATCGCACCGAGCTGGCGCGCTGGGCGATCGAGGCCAACGTCGCGCTGTGAGGGGCGCTAGCCTGGCAATCGCTGCTTGAGCGTTTTGATGCTTTGGTAGAGCTCGGGCAAGCGGCGATAGATCGCACTAACGCGCAGAAACAGCGAGTGGGGCAGCAATGGGTAGCCCGAGACCACCTGGCCGGCCCCGACATTGCTAGTGACCCCAGCCTTGGCCGTGGCCACTGCCCCGTCACCAACGTGGGCTTGGTTGGCGACGCCCACTTGCCCGCCCAGCAGCACGCGGTTGCCAATGGTGACGCCGCCCGCCAGCCCCACTTGGGACGCTAGCGCGCACGCCTCCCCAATGCGGCAGCCGTGGCCGATCTGGACGGCATTGTCAATTTTGGTGTTGCGGCCGACTCGCGTCTCCCCCACCGCCGGGCGATCAATGTTGCTGTTGCAGCCCACCTCAACCCCAGCTTCCAAAACCGTCCGCCCGGATTGGGGCATTTTGTACCAGCCCTGGGCCGTCTGCACGAACCCAAACCCCTCGCCGCCGATGGTGGCCCCGCTGTGAATGACGCAGTCGGGCCCAATGCAAGCGCGCTCCTCGACAACGCAGTTGGCATGCAACACGCTCCGCTCGCCCACCTCGGCCTGCGGATAGACAACAGCACCCGGATGAACGCGCACCCCCTCACCCAGGGTGGCACCCGCTTGGATGACCGCACCGGCGCCCACGGCAACGTCTTGGCCCAGGGTCGCGCTGGGATCGATGCTGGCGCTGGGATGGCAGTGCGGCGCGGGCTGGAAGGGCCGGTAGAACAGGGCGATGGCCTGCGCGAAGGTCAGTCGCGGCTGCTCGGAGGCGACCCAGGCAAGCCCGCGATCGCTGGCCTGCTGCTGTAGGGCGGTTTGGGCCGGCAGTACCAGGGCGCTCGCCGCCGTTGTTGCTACCCTATCGGCAAAGGCGTCGCCTTCGATGTAGCTGAGCGTCCCGGGGACCGCCGCATCGATCGCGGCCACGCCGGCGATGTCGGGGTCGCTGCCGCGATCGCAGGCAAGCGCGCCGCCGGCTGCCTCGCTCAACTGCCGCGCAATCTCGCTGAATTTCATCGCTTGCCATCCCAGCCGGCCATGGCGCGCCCGGCCAACCAACCGGTCGTCCAGGCGTTTTGGAAATTAAAGCCGCCCGTAATGGCGTCAATATCGATGGCCTCGCCCGCCCAGTAGAGGCCCGGGCAGCGGCGGCTCGCCATGGTTTTAAAGTCGATCTCCTTGCGCTCGACGCCCCCGCAGGTGACAAACTCATCGGCGTAGGGGCGCCGGCCGCCAATGGCGTAGTGGCCCTGTTTGAGCTCGGCAACGAGCCGCTCCAGCTGCCGCTTGGACAGCTCGGCCCAGCGTTGGGTGGGCTGCGCGCCGGCGGCTTGGAGTAAGTTGCGCCACAGCCGCTTGGGCAGCGCGACGGCGTTCTGGCGGGTGAGCTGGCGCTGGGGGGTTTCGGTTTTGAGGGCGAGCAGTCGCTGCCGCAGGGTTTCGGCGTCCTGTTGGGGCACCCAATCGATGGCCAGCGGCAGGCGGTAGCGGCAGTCGTGGAGCACGCGCGCGCCCCAGGCGGAGAGCTTGAGCGCGGCCGGACCGCTTAGGCCCCAGTGGGCGATCAAAAGCGATCCCGTCTGCGGTTGCAGGGACCGACCGTGCCCCAGCAGGCGCAACCTGACCGGATCGACGGTAATGCCTGCCAGCTCGGCCAGGCGCGCGTCGTCGACGCGAAACGAAAACAGCGACGGCACCGGCGGCCGGACGGTGTGGCCCAAGTGGCGGGCCCACCGATAGCCGCAGGCACTGCTGCCGGTCGCAATGGCGAGGCGATCGCAGCGCAAGGGCCCGCCCGGTTTGAGATCCAGCTCAAACCGGCCGTGTTGGGTCTCGGCCGGCGATCGCACGGCTTGCACGCGAGTGCCTGCCTGCCAAGCGACTCCCGCTTGCTGCGCCTGGTGCAACAGGCAGCGCACGACCGTTTCCGAGCTGTCAGTGGTGGGGAACATGCGCCCGTCGGCCTCGGTTTTGAGCGGCACGCCGCGCGATTCAAACCAGGCCACGGTGTCCCGGGGCTGGAACCGCGAGAATGGCCCGCGCAGCTCGCGATGGCCGCGCGGGTAAGCCTGCACCAGGCGGGCCGGGTCGAAGCAGTGGTGGGTGACGTTGCATCGCCCGCCGCCCGAGATGCGCACCTTGGTCAGCGGCTGCCGCGCCGCCTCCAGCAGCGTGACGGCCATGGCTGGATTGGCTTCGGCGCAGGCAATGGCACCGAAGAACCCGGCCGCGCCACCGCCGATGAAAATGGCATGCGGGCGCTCAGCCAAACTCGCTCGCCGCCGCTAGCAACGCGGCTCGCTCACTCAGCCTCAAAATCTTCCTTCTCGGCCCCGCAAACCGGACAAGTCCAATCGTCAGCCAGGCTGTCGAATGGGGTCCCCGGCTCGATGCCGCTATCGGGATCGCCCTCATCCGGGTTGTAGACGTAGCCGCAGACCGAACAAACGTAGTTTTGCATCGCGTTCTCCTCACCCAGCTCGGCGCGGGTTGGCTCTATCTTAATTGGGGGCGGTCCCCCAAATCGCTAAGATGCAGGTAGCATCGGTTTAGGACGGCTGGGACATCTTATGACATCGCAAGCCACTGCTTCCGCGCAAGCCGAGATGAGCGAGCTCCGGCGGCTGAAGGGGCTGCTGCCGCCCGAGCTGCAGAGCTGGGTCATGGTCGAGGGGACCACCGAGGTCAATCCGCCGCTCGTTCGCAGCGAAGAAATTGGCAAAGACGAAATCGAAATTCAAATCGATCTGGCCAAGTGGGAAAACCTGGCGATCGACCAGCGCAACCTCCTGTTCTGGCACGAGGTGGCCCGCATCCAGAACGATACGGTCCCTAAAGAGGGTTGGGAAATGGCGGCCCTGGCAATCGGGCTGGGCGGTGCTGTCGGCGAGCTTTGGGTGCAGGACGGACTGCTGCTGCTGCTCGCGCTCGGCTTGTGTGGGGTCTCGGGGTATCGCCTCTGGCAGAAAAACAACAGCAAGCGCGCCATTGACGAGGCGATTGAGGCCGATCGCAAGGCCATCTCGCTGGCAACGCGCTTTGACTACACGCTGCCCAATGCCTACAAGAGCTTGGGGAGCGCGCTAAAAAAGCTCATCGAGCAAACCCCCAACGCCCGCCAGCGCAAAAAATACGAGGAACGCTTGCAGGCCCTGCGCAAAAGCGCCTCGCAAGCTAAAGCCCAAATGAAAACCGAGCAACAGCAGCAAGCAGGGACCCCAGCCGAGTCGCCGCTGGAGGAACCCGAGCGCGTACCGCGCCAGCGCCGCCGCGAGGGCGAGCCCGAGCAAAACCTTCAGAGCTGACCGAGGGTCTTGTGGGTCTGCGGCACGACGCGCACGCGAGCGAGCGTACGCTTGAGCTCGGCCTGCCAAGTCAGCATTTGCTCGGCCGCAGGCGGTGCCAGCTCGCCGGCCGGTAGCGGCTCGGCCAGCGGCGTGACGGGTTGCAGAAAGACCTCAATGGCCGGATCGACACTGGCAACCAGGCGAGCTGCCTGCGCCAGCTCGTCAGGATCGGTGCGCTCGGCAACAATCAGCTTGACGAATGCGGTGACCCCGGCTGCGTGGCAGCGCTGCAAGGATGCCTGATGCGCGTGCCAGCGCCGCTCGCCGCTGGTACTGGGCAGCTTGATGTCCATGCCGACTGTATCGAGCAGCGGCAGCAGCCGCGAGAGCGCTTGGGGGCGGTGGCCGCCCGTTTCTAGATAGACCGGCAGCTGCGCAATCGTGATCGCCTCGGGCAAAAAGGCCTGCAGGAAGCGGGCTTGCAGTAGCGGTTCGCCACCGGTGAGGCTAATGCTGTCGTGGAGGTGGGGCTGGGCTTGCTGCATCACCCACGCCAGCAGCTGCCCCTGCGAAACCGGATTGGAGTGCGCTTCGAAGTTCCGCCGGCCGGGCGTCTGCTCGATGCGGCAGCTCGCGCTCGCGTGCCAAGTGTGAGCGCTGTCGCAAAAATGGCAGCGCAGGTCGCAACCGGCCAGGCGGATAAAAATTTGGCGCGCCCCCACCTGGGCGCCTTCCCCTTGAATGGCCGAGAAAACCTCGACCAAATTGGCCCTGAGCTCGCCGCTGGCTGTCATGGCGCGGCCCCCCTTAAAGCGACTGATGCAAGATGAGGCGATTCCCGCCCGGATCGTAGGCGTAGGTCTCGCGACCGTGGGAAGCCTCCGTAATGGGCGCAGGCGGCGGATGGCCCAAACGCTCGCAACAGGCGATTGCGCCCTCTAAACTAGCAACTTCCAGGCACAGGCTCATGCCGCTCCCGGCGGATTGGCTGAATTCTGCCCGATGCGAAGCGCGGGGGACAAAAATGCCCAGCCGCAGGCCGCAAACGGCAAACTCGGCGTACCGCCCGGGTAGGTAGGGATGGGGATCTTGGGCCAGTAACTGGCGGTAGAACGGTACCAGCGCCTCGAGTTGAGGGCTCGCCAGCGTTACCAGCGCTGCTTGGGGGTGCAGGGCCATGCGCGATCCCTCAATCGTTGCGCGTCAGGATCTCCACCCCCGAGTGCGTAACGGCAAGCGTATGCTCGAATTGCGCCGAAAGCTTGCGATCTTGGGTCACCGCAATCCAGCCGCCTTCGAACACTTCCGTTTCGTGGGTGCCTTCGTTGATCATGGGCTCGATGGTAAAGGCCATCCCGGGGCGGAGCCGCTTGCCCTTGCCGCGCTTGCCGTAGTGCGGTACTTGCGGGGCCGTGTGAAAGACGCGGTTGATGCCGTGGCCGACAAAGTCGCGCACCACTGAAAACCCGCGCGCCTCGGCGTATTCTTGAATGGCAGCGCCAATGTCGCCGATGCGGCCCTCCGGTTCAACCGCGGCAATGCCCTGCATGAGGCACTCCCGCGTCGTCTCCACGAGCCGCCGCGCATGCTCGGGCGGATTGCCGACCAAAAGCGTCCGCGAGGTGTCGCCGTGATAGCCGTCCAGAATGGGCGTCACGTCAATGTTGATGATATCGCCGTCTTGCAGCACCTGCTGGGCGTCGGGGATGCCGTGGCAGACAACTTCGTTGACGCTGGTGCAGATGGATTTGGGGAAGCCGTGATAGCCCAGCGGGGCGCTGGTCGCGCCGTGCGCTTGCGTCCAACGCTCGGCTTCGTCGTTGAGCTCGAGCGTGGTGACGCCAGGGGCCACCATGGACTCGAGCCGATCGAGCAAATCGGCCGCCAGCCGCCCGGCGTCGCGCATTTTATCCAGTTCTCGGTTGGAGAGCAGTGCGATCGTATCGCTTCCCATGGTGTGTCGTTGCTGCGTTCGGTATTGCCCGTTTGGGAGCAGGGCTGATTGCAGTGTACTGCAGTCCTGGCGGCCGGTTGGCGAGGCGCGCGCTCGCAGCGTCCAGCTGCTTGCCAAGCACTGCTGGGGCCCGCTATAATCCAGCACTGTTGGCGCATGCCGCCGAACGGCAGGCGCTACAGTCCCCAGTAGCTCAGCGGTAGAGCGATCGGCTGTTAACCGGTTAGCCGCAGGTTCGAATCCTGCCTGGGGAGTTGCCAGCTACCCAATCGCAGGCCGAGCGTGCAGCTTACCCAGTAGCGCATAAGCAGCTTACCCAGTAGCGCATAATGGGAAGCGGATGCTGTCGCGCATTGGTAAGGAATCAGGCCCATGGCACTATTTGGCAAGGGCAAGGGAGCAACGCTTCCCAATCCGGATGAGGCCCTCCCGGGGCGTGCCGAGGCAATGAAGGTGCCTGCCCAACACTACGTCAACGGCAATCGGCTCGAGCCACCCTTTCCGGACGGAACGGAGCTAGCTTTGTTTGGCATGGGCTGTTTCTGGGGCGCCGAGCGCGTCTTTTGGCAGCAGCCAGGCGTTTATTCCACGGCAGTGGGCTATGCTGGCGGTTACACGCCCAATCCCACCTACAAAGAAGTTTGCTCGGGCATGACCGGTCACGCCGAGGTGGTTCGCATCGTTTATTACCCTGATCGGATCGGCTACCAGGACCTGCTCAAGCTGTTTTGGGAAAATCACGATCCCACCCAAGGGATGTGCCAGGGCAACGACGTTGGCACGCAGTATCGCTCTGGCGTCTACGTTTACTCGCCGCAGCAGCGCCAGCTTGCCGAGGCTTCCCGGGCTGCCTACCAACGGGCCCTCTACGATGCCGGCCAAGGCGATATTACGACTGAGATTGCCGAGGCCCCCACGTTTTACTACGCCGAGGACTACCACCAGCAGTACCTGGCCAAAAACCCCTGGGGTTACTGCGGCCTGGGCGGCACGAACGTGGCCTTCCCGCAGGCAAGCCTGTCCGAGCTCAGCGCGTGAGCCGCCCCGCCCGGCAGCGCACGCGGATCCGCCATGCCGTCGCCATCGCACCAACGCCTCGATCCGTGGCAGCTCAAGCCGCGCTGGTGCCGGCCCTGGTCCATTCTGCTGACCGGGGCTGCCCTAGTGGGCGGAACGTGGCTGCTGGCGCGCGCTCTGGGTGACGCTGCTAGTGGCGGTTCCAGTGGCAGCTTGGTGGTGGGTGTTTTTGATCCTGTGGCCGCGCGCTGCAGCCGCTTACCTGCGCTCGGATGGCGAGGCCTCGCCGCCTGAGTCCTGAAGCGCGAGCAGCAAGCGCGCTCTTACTCGGATGGCGCGCGCCCCGCCCGGATGGCCGCCCAAAGCAGCGCGCCCCCCAGCGGGGCAGTGACAGCCAAGATGGCGCCCGTCGCCGTTGCCCCCAAATCCGGATCGCCGTAGGCCAGCTCAAAGATCGACCCCACCGCCGCGATCGCCGCAACGCAGGCCGCTGCTAGCAACGTACCGCTTTTGGCCGTCACGGACGCGCTCCTTAGCGATCGGCCTCGATGGGGCGAACGTCGCGGCTGGAGAAGCCCTGCTTGCGCAGCGTCTCGGTTAGGGCGAGGTCGTTGCTGACGCGATCGACGAACATCACGCCCTCGAGGTGATCGATCTCGTGCTGGATCGCACGTGCCAGTAGCCCGGAGGCGTTGAGCTTGCGCGGCCGGCCGCTGTCGTCTTTGAACTTGACCTCGATGGCCTGCGGGCGCGTGACCTCGAGAAAAACCCCGGGTACGCTCAGGCACCCTTCCTCCATTTGGCACAGCTCGGGGCTGTAGGACTGGATTTGGGGATTGATCAGTACTAACGGCGGTGTGGCCGAGTTGCGCGGCTCGCAGTCAATGACGATCGCCCGCTTGTTGACCCCAACTTGTGGGGCAGCCAGGCCGATGCCGCTCTCGGCGTGCATGGTTTGCAGCATGTCCTGGGCCAGCTGGCGCGTGCTTTTATCCACGCGGGCAATGCGCTTGGCCGACTGGCGCAACACCCGGTCGCCCAGGTAGTGCAACGGGAGCGGCGGTGCGCTGGCGTTGTGCTTGTCTAGGATAGCTGCAGAGCTCATAGGGAAACTGCCGCGCGACGATCGCAGCGACCTTAATATTAGTTCCTATCGTAACAGGCGCTCGAGCCGCTCACTGGGCGCGCGAGCCGTGGCTGCGAGGCGTGGCCTGCTGCGATTCGGTCGGGCCTTGCAAGGCCGAGACACTGCCGCTGGCTTGGCGGTGAGGCAGCGGCTCGCCGGCCGCTAGCGCCTGGAGGTTGGCCTCCAGAACCGGGCGCGGCTGCTCGCCTACGGCCTGCGCTTGGGGCTCGCCAGCCGCGTCCAGAAACACAAAATGCGGGATGCCATCGACGCGGTAGCGCAGCATCTCCGGCAACCACTTGTCGCTATCGACATTGAGCATGACGAAATCCACCCGCGAGCCGTAGGTTTGCCTGAGCGCATCCAGCTCGCCCGCCATCGCCTGGCACGAGCTGCACCAGTTAGCATAGAACTCCACCAGCGTGGGCTTCTGGTTCTGAGTTGCCACCTCAAGCGGTACCGAGCGCTCGGCTTGGGCTTGCAGCGAGGCCGAGTCGGCTTCGGTTCGCAGGCTCGCAAATAGCGCAACGCTTACTGCGATCGCGCCCAAGGCAATCAGGGCATTGCGCAGCCACCGGCTGCGGCGAACGGTCCCATCTGAGGGGGCAAAATCGCTCATCAGACGGCTCGGGTACTGCCTCTCAATACTCTAGCAACCCCCATGAAAAAGCGCGTCACGCTTACCTTCCCGCAAAGCAAAGTCCCCATGCCGGTGACCTATCGGCTGGCCAACGACTTCAACGTCGCCACCAACATCATTCGCGCTCAAGTCGCGCCCAATCAGGTCAGCAAGCTCGTGGTCGAGCTCTCGGGGGACATTGACGCGCTCGAGGCCGCGATCGAGTGGATGGGGGCCCAGGCGATCGGCGTCTCGCTGGCTAGCCGCGAGATCTTCATCGACGAGGATAGCTGCGTTGACTGCGGCTTGTGCACCGGCGTTTGCCCCACCGAGGCGCTCACCCTCCACCCCGAAAGCTTCAAGCTCGAGTTCACGCGCTCGCGCTGCATCGTCTGCGAGCAGTGCATCCCCACTTGCCCGGTGCAGGCCATCTCGACCAATTTTTGATAGCCGCCGGCGTGGCAGAATTGGAGGCGCATCGGCCAGCTTCCGCACCATGACTGCCACTGCAACGCGCTTGACCCGCCAATACGATCCCTTTGCCACCGAGGCCAAGTGGCAGCGGATTTGGGAAGAGCAGCACGCCTTCGAAACCGATCCCGGGGCCAGCGGATCGCCCTACTGCATCGTCATTCCCCCGCCCAACGTAACCGGCAACCTCCACATGGGGCATGCCTTCAACATGACCCTGCTGGATGTGCTGGTGCGCTACCACCGCATGCGCGGCGACAACGCCCTCTGCCTGCCTGGAACGGACCACGCCAGCATTGCCGTGCAATCCATTCTGGACAAGCAGCTGCAGGCCGAGGGGCAAAGCCGGCACGAAATCGGGCGCGAGCGCTTTCTGGAGCGCGCCTGGCAGTGGAAGCAGGAATCGGGCGGCCAGATCGTCAATCAGCTCAAGCGCTTGGGGCTCTCGGCGGATTGGTCCCGCGAGCGCTTCACCATGGATGATGGCCTCTCGCGGGCCGTGCGAACGGCCTTCATTCGCCTCTACCGGCAGGGGCTGATCTATCGGGGCAAATACCTGGTGAACTGGTGCCCGGCTACCCAGTCCGCCGTTTCCGACCTCGAGGTGGAGAGCCAGCAAGAGCAGGGCAAGCTCTGGCAGTTTCGCTATCCGTTGGCCCACGGTGAGGGCGCGCTTGAGGTGGCCACCACCCGCCCCGAGACCATGCTGGGGGATACGGCGGTCGCGGTTCACCCCGAGGACGAGCGCTACCAGCACGCCATCGGCAAGACCATCAAGCTACCCATCGTGGCGCGCGAAATCCCGGTGGTGGCGGATCGTGCCGTTGACACCAGCTTTGGCACCGGTTGCGTCAAAGTTACCCCTGCCCACGATCCCAACGACTTTGAGCTGGGGCAGCGCCACGGCTTGCCGCTCATCAACATCATGAACCCGGACGGGACGCTCAACGCCCAGGCCGGTCCCTATGCCGGGCAGAATCGCTTTCAGGCGCGCGAAGGGGTGGTGGCGCAGCTCGAGCGCGAGGGCCTGCTGAGCTGCGTGGAGGACTACACCTACAGCGTCCCCTACAGCGATCGCGGCAAGGTCCCCATCGAACCGCTGCTGTCGACCCAGTGGTTTGTCGCCATCCAGCCGCTGGCGCAGCAAGCGCTCGAGAGCCTGGATCGCGACGGCGAGCCGCGCTTTGTACCCGAGCGCTGGCGCAAGGTCTATCGCGATTGGTTGGTCCAGCTCAAGGACTGGTGCATCTCGCGCCAGCTGTGGTGGGGCCACCAGATCCCCGCTTGGTACGTCGTCAGCGAAACGGCCGGCCAGATCCAGGACGAAACGCCTTTTATCGTGGCCGATAGCGAGACCGAAGCGCGCCAGCAAGCGCAGCAGCAATACGGCCCCGAAGCCGAGCTGGTCCGCGACCCCGACGTGCTCGATACGTGGTTCTCCTCGGGGTTGTGGCCGTTTTCGACCTTGGGCTGGCCGGATGAGACCCGCGATCTGGCTGCGTTTTATCCCCAGCCCGTGCTGGTGACCGGGTTTGACATCATCTTTTTCTGGGTCGCCCGCATGACCATGCTGGGGCGTTACTTCACCGGCCGGATCCCGTTCCGGGATGTCTACATTCACGGCCTGGTGCGCGACGAAAACGGCAAAAAAATGTCCAAATCAGCGGGCAACGGCATCGATCCGCTGCTGCTGATGGACAAGTACGGCACGGATGCCCTGCGCTTCACGCTGGTGGAGAAGGTCACCGGTGCCGGCCAAGACATCAGCCTGGAATACGATCGCGGCAGCGACGAATCGGCCTCAGTCGAGGCCTCGCGCAACTTTGCCAACAAGCTCTGGAACGCTGCCCGTTTTGTGGCGCTCAATCTGGACGAGCGAACGCCCGCGCAGCTGGGGCAGCCGGATCCGCAGGCGCTAGAGCTCGCCGATCGCTGGATCCTGACCCGCTTCCAGCGGGTAGCGCGCCAAACCCGAGAGGCGCTCGAGGACTACCGCTTGGGCGAAGCCGCCAAGGGGCTATATGCCTTCGCGTGGGGCGAGTTTTGCGACTGGTACATCGAGCTGGTCAAGCCCCGGCTGCGGCAACCCCAAGACTCGGCCTCGCGCGCAGTGGCCCAGCAAATGCTGGCCAGCGTGCTGGATGGCTTGCTGCGGCTGCTGCATCCGTTCATGCCCCACCTCAGCGAAGAGATCTGGCACACGCTCACCCAGTCCCCCCAAGGCACGGTCCTGGCCCGGCAGCCCTATCCGGATCCGGCGGTGATCGCGCTCCCCGAGCCCGCCCCCGAACCTGCCGCGGCGGCGCAACCGGCCGCCGCTGCGGGGGCAGCGGCCCTGGTGGCACTGCAAGTGCTGGCAGCCGTCGTAGCTGCCATTCACAGCCTGCTGGTGGTGGCGCCCCTACTGCAGCTGCTGGGGCTGGGCTATACGGTGTGGTTTGCCTACCGCTACTTGCTCTGGGTGCAGGGGCGCCGCGAGCTGCGCGCGCGCCTGGGGCAGCTCTCGCGCGAACTCATCGGGCAGTTGCAAGCGGTGCGCTCGCCCGCAGCCAAAGGCGAGGCCGCCGAGCCCGAGGCAACCAGCGAACTGGAGGCGCAGTTCGCGCTCATCCTCGATACCATCCGCGCGATCCGCAACTTGCGGGCTGAGGCCGGTATTGCTGCCGGGGAAGGCATCCCCGCCATCTTGCAGAGCGAGGACGCCGGGGAGCGAGCCGCGCTGGAGGCCGGGCGCGCCTACATTCAAAATTTGGCCAAGGTGGATGAGCTGACCGTGGTGGGCGAGCTGGCATCGGATCCCGGCCAGGCGATCGCGGATGTGGTCGGCACCGTTCAGGTGCTGGTGCCGCTATCGGGCATCGCCGACATTCCGGCACTGCGCGCCAAGTTGGAGAAAAACCTCAATCGCGTCCAGGGCGATGTCGAGACGCTCACGGCGCGCCTCAACAACCCCGACTTTGTCAGCAAAGCGCCCGAGTCCGTGGTGCGCGGCGCCCGCGAGGACCTGGCCGAAGCCCAAAAGCAGTCTGCCATCCTGCAGCGGCGCTTGGCGCGCCTGCAGTAACCGGCGTCAAGCGTGAATCTGGCCCAGGATGTAGCGCAGGCGGTCGTAGTCCTCGTTGAGCAACCGGCTCAAAGCGCGGCCGGCCGCGACCAGCCAGGCGCGATCGCCCCCGCGCAGGCGATAGACCTCGCGAATGACGGCCGCCACCAGCGACTCCACCGGCGTTCCCTGGACCTCCAGCAGCGGGCGCAGGAAATCGAGCTGCTCGCTAAAGCGGATGACCTCGGCCGGCTCGCAGCGATAGACCCCTTGGTGCATCTGCGGCGGGCGCGGCGGCACGTACTGGTAGGCGCGCGGGCCGCCGCCCGCCGGGTCGTTGGCGACCTCAAAGCCCAGAATGGCTGCCCGAAACTCGGTTCTGAGCATGGCAAAAATCTGCGGCTGCTGCTCGCGCAGCTCATCCAGCGATAGGCCTAGGGCCCGCGCGCGATGGACCGAGTCAATGGGGCTGGTGGTGGCATGGGTAACCACCGCCAGGACCTGGTTGCCCGTTTCCTCATCCGCCGCTTTGACCCAGCTGCCAAACGGCGGCATCTCGGGGAAATCCAGCTCCTGGGGTTCCAAGCACTGGGCGTGGAGCTCGGTCGTGGCGGTCTCGATGACCTCGGCGATGCGACCGCTCTGGCGATCGCCGGCCTCGAACTGCGGCAAGGGCAAGCGCATGCTCTCGCTCCGCTAACAGCCAGCACCCGGCGGCTACTTTTGCTTTTTGCCGCTGGATGGGACCGTCACTTCCTCTAGCTCCGAGGGCAGAAAGGTGACCAAGTGCTCCCAGTTGCCCCCGCTAAACTGCACGCCCACGCGATCGTCGGTGACGCGCTGCACCACGCCTTCAAAGCGGTAGTAGGTGTCGTCGGGATTGGTAATGCGGACGTTGGCTCCAGGCAGCAGCATTGGGCTTCCTTAGCGCTTCGCTCGAGCCCTAGCCTAGCAAGCCCGCCTAGCGCCGCCCCCAGCGCGCTCGCGGCTGCCGGTGGTAAGCCACCGACTCCACCAGCCCCAGGGCCATAAAGTTGACCAGCAAGGCCGAGCTGCCATAGCTCATCCAGGGCAGCGGCAAGCCGGTGATGGGCGAGAGCCCGACGGTCATGCCAATGTTGACCGTGACCTGGAAAAACACCAGCGTTAAAAACCCGACCGCCAGCAGCGCCCCAAAGCGATCCGGTGCCCGGCAGGCGATGGCCACCAGGCGCAGCGCAATCAGCCAATACACCAGCAGCAAGGCCAAGCCGCCCGCAAACCCCAACTCTTCGCCCACGGCAGCAAAAATGAAGTCGGTGTGCTGCTCGGGGATGAAATCCAGCTGGGTTTGGGTACCGTCATTGAGGCCCTGGCCCCAGAGTTTGCCTGCGCCGATGGCAATGCGCGACTGGATCAGTTGGTAGCCGCCGCCGGTGGGATCCCGCTCTGGGTGCAAAAACAGCAGCAACCGCTGTTGCTGGTAGGGCTCTAGCAACTCCCACAGCCAGCGGCCGAGCTCGCCGGCGGCGTAGTTGAGCGCCAAGGTGGCGCTAGCCGCCCAAGCCCGCGCGGGCAAGCTCCGCCACGCCAACAGCACAGTCAGCGCTGCCCACGCGAACCACCCCGGCAGGTAGAGGTTGAACAGCAGTGCAGCCGCCAGCGGCGACACCAGCAGCGCCAGCCACGCCGGGCGAGCGCCGCTCCAGTAGAGCATGCCCAGCGCGATCGCGCCAAAGACCAGGGCCGTGCCCAGATCGGGCTGCAGGACGACCAGGCCCCAAGGAATCGCCACCACCCCCAGCGCCTGCAAAAAGGCCGGCAGCGTCCTGGCCGGTCGCTGGTGCAGCAGGGCCGCCAGCGTCACGATGATCCCGAGCTTGGCAATCTCGGCCGGCTGGAACTGCAGGCCGCCAACGGCAACCCAGCGCTGGGCGCCCTGAACGGTCGTGCCCGCCACCATAACCGCCAGCAGCAGCAGGTTGATGAGCGCGTAGCCGCCCCAATGCACGCGCTGCAGCAGCCAGTAGGGCGATCTCGCCAGCAGCAGCGCGATCGCGAGCCCGACAGCCCCAGTGACCCAGTGTTGGACCCAGTCGTAAGCGCCCTGGCCCTGCACGCTGCGGATCGTCAAGCCGCCCCAGGCCGTCAGCAGCACGACCGCGCCCAACAGCCACCAGTCCAGGCGGCGCCAGGGGGCCAGGCGCGCCTGCCATTGCTGCCAGCGGGAGGGGGACAGAGAGCGAGCCGACATGGTAGGGAATGGCGCCGTTTGCTCCCAAGCTAGGTTAAGGCCGCAACCGAGACGCTGGCTGCCACCTGCTGAGCGATCGCGCTCAGGGCCTGAGCCGAGGCCGAGTCCGGATCGGAGATGACGATGGGCATGCCCGTGTCGCCCCGCTCGCGCAGCGCCAGCTCCAGCGGGATGCAGCCCAGTAGCGCCACGTTGAGCTCTTGCGCCGCTTTGTCGCCGCCGCCCGAGCCGAACAAATCGTACTGCCGATCGGGCAAATCCGGCGGAATGAAATAGCTCATGTTCTCGATCAGGCCCAAGATGGGAACGCCCAGCTGCTCGAACATTTTGAGGCCGCGCCGGGCATCCATGAGCGAGACCGCCTGCGGGGTGGTCACGATGGCAGCGCCCGACATGGGCACTGCCTGGGCTAGCGTGAGCTGGGCATCGCCGGTGCCGGGCGGCATGTCCACGATCAGATAATCCAGCTCGCCCCACTGCACCTGGTACAGAAACTGGCGGATGACGCCGTTGAGCATGGGGCCGCGCCAAACCACCGGCTGGTCGGCGTCAATGAGAAAGCCCATGGAGACCAACTTGACCCCATAGTTGAAGGCTGGCTCCAGCACTTCGTTGCCCTGCTCGTCCTGGCGCACCATGACCTGGGCATCGGCTAGCCCCAGCATGCTCGGGGCGTTCGGGCCGTAGATATCGGCATCGAGCAGCCCCACTTTGGCCCCTTTTTGCGCCAGCGAAACGGCAACGTTGACGGCAACCGAGCTCTTGCCTACCCCGCCTTTGCCGCTGGAGATGGCAATGATGTTTTTGACCCCCTCGACCGCTTTCTTGTCTGGCACCGATTTTTGCTGCGGCGTCTCCGAGGTCACCTCGACATCCACGTTCTCCACCTCGGGCAGTTGCTTGACGGCGTTTTGGCACTCCTCGACGATGAAGTCTTTTAGCGGGCAAGCGGGTGTGGTCAGCACCAGCTTGAAGCTGACTTGGCCCCCCTCAATCCGAACATCGCGGATCATGTCCAGATCGACCAGGCTCTTTTTAATCTCGGGATCTTGGACGGGGCGGAGGGCTTCAATAACGGCGTTGGTATCGGGCATAGGGCATTGGCCGCTTGGGCGGTTGCGGATCGCGAGGCGACGGCATGACTGCCCCCGATGGTAACGGCTGGCCCGCTGGCACGCCGGCGACGGGCACAATGGCCGGCACCAAAATACGGCAAAATGGGCTGCGCCGGCTGCAACGCATTCCATGGCAGACCCGAGCGCTTCGTCCCAAACGGCCCCCCAACCCGGCCCACCCCCTACCGATTCCAAGCAGCGGGTGAGCCAGTTCCTCTACCGGCTCCAGGATGAGATTTGCCAGGCACTGGAGCGGCTCGATGGCCGGGGCCAGTTCGGCGAAGATAGCTGGACCCGCGAAGACGGCGGCGGCGGCCGCTCTCGGGTCATGAAAGGTGGTGCCGCCCTCGAGCAAGGCGGCGTCAACTTCTCCGAGGTCATGGGCGATCGCCTGCCGCCCTCCATCCTGCAGCAGCGGCCTGAGGCCGAGGAGAACCCCTTTTACGTCACCGGCCTCTCCTCGGTGCTGCACCCGCGCAACCCCTTTATCCCCACCGTGCACTTCAACTATCGCTACTTCGAGGCCGGCCCCATCTGGTGGTTCGGCGGCGGGGCGGATCTGACCCCCTACTATCCCTGTGCTGCCGACGCCGCGCACTTTCACCGCACCCTCAAACAGGCCTGCGACGCCCACCACCCGCATTACTACCCGGCTTTCAAGCGCTGGTGCGACGAGTACTTCTACATCAAGCACCGCCAGGAGATGCGCGGGGTGGGCGGCATCTTTTTCGACTACCAGGATGGGTGCCGGCCGCTGTACCAGGGGCCCGATCCGGACGGGGAGGCAGCCCGCTACAGCAACAGCCTGGGTGAGCTAGCGCCCCGCCATTGGGAGGCGCTCTTTGCGTTTGTCAGCGAGTGCGCCCGCGCGTTCCTGCCCAGCTACGAACCCATCGTGCAGGCACGCCGACAGCAGCCTTACGGCGAGCGGGAGCGCAACTTTCAGCTCTACCGGCGCGGGCGCTATGTGGAGTTCAACTTGGTCTATGATCGCGGCACTATTTTTGGCCTCCAGACCGGCGGTCGCACCGAGTCGATTTTGATGTCGCTACCGCCGCTGGTGCGCTGGGAGTACGGCTACGCGCCCGAGCCGGGCACCCCCGAGGCCGAACTCTACCAGACGTTTTTGCATCCTCAAGATTGGGTCCACTGGGAGACCTGAAAGGACGCTCCCTTGGCAGTTGGCAAATGCGCCCCCCGAGCGAGACAATGAAAGGATAAAGCTTAATTGGAAGCGAGCCTTTTGTGAGCGCCGTTCGCACCCTCTCCCAGACCAAGCGCAATTTTTATCACTACCATCCGCGTCCTATCAGCGCCATCTACCGCCAGGTGGTGGAAGAGCTGCTGGTGGAGATGCATTTGCTCTCGGTCAATGCGGATTTTCGCTACGACCCCATCTATGCGCTGGGGGTGGTCAACTCCTTCGAACGCTTTATGGCCGGCTACCAACCCGAGGGCGATAAAAGCTCGATTTTCAACGCGCTCTGCCGCGCCATCGAGCAGGACCCGCAGCAGTACCGCCAGGATGCGGAGCGGCTGCTGGCGGTGGTTGACGGCCTCTCCAGCGAGGCAGCCGTAGCGTGGTTGGCGCAGCGCCAGGTACCGGCCGGCGCCGAGGATATGGATGCCACCCTCCAGGCGATCGCTGAGGCCGAGCACTTCAAATACAGCCGCCTGTTTGGCATTGGCCTGTACGAGTTGCTCGATCGAGCGGATTCCGAGTTAGTGCAGGACCAACAGCGCTGCAAGGAGGTCTTGCAGCAGTGCTGCCAAGCGCTGAACCTGCCCTTCGACAAGCTGGAAAAAGATCTGGACCTCTATCGCAGCAATCTAGAGAAGCTGGAGCAAGCGCGCAGCGTCATGCAAGATGCGGTCAAAGCCGATCGCAAGCAGCGCGAGCGGCGCGCTCAGCAGAACCAGTCGCCGGATGAGCCAGGCGATGGGGAGCAAGCTGGCAGCTCGGCCGACGAGCAGCAGCCGACAGTCACCTCCCAGCAAGACGAAGGTTCTTCGGACGCTTGAGCGGCGGCAATGCGCTGCTAGCGGGCCGCATCGAGCTGGGGCTGCAAGCGCCCAATCAACTCCTGGGCTTGCATGACCCCTTCAATGCGATCTGCTGGTTGGCCGTCGCGGAACAGCACCAGCGTCGGCAGCGTGCGCACCCCGTACTGGTTGGCTAGCTGCGGGTAGCGATCCGTATCGATTTTGGCCACTTGCAATTGTGACCCCAAGCGCTGGCTGAGTTGGCTCAGGATGGGCGCCATCATTTGGCACGGGCCGCACCAGGGCGCGTAAAAGTCAACCAGAACGGGGACCCCTGCGCGTTGGAGCAGCTCTTGCAAGTTCGAGAACTGCTTTTTGACTGCCATCGTGCTGCCTGCAGCTCGCCCTAGTTGGATCCTAGCAAGCGCGCTGCACGAGCCGTGTGAGACGATAGAGAGGCTGCAGAGCCCACCGGATGGATAAGGAGTGCGGCATGGCGTCCCAGCAGCACTTGCGCGATCGCGTTGCCCTAGTAACAGGGGCCTCGCGCGGTATCGGTCGGGCCGTGGCGCTTGCCCTCGCCGACGAAGGCGCAACCGTGGCGGTCAACTACGCGCGCTCGAGCGAGGCGGCGCAAGCGGTTGCCGATGAAATCGCCCAAGCTGGCGGGAGCGCGATCGCGCTGGCGGCCGATGTCAGCCAAGCCGAGCAAGTTGAGGCGCTTCTGAGCCAACTGCGCCAGCAGTACGGCCGCCTCGATGTACTGGTCAACAACGCCGGAATAACGCGCGATGGGCTCATGCTGCGAATGAAGCCCCAGGACTGGCAGGCCGTGCTCGATCTCAACCTGACCGGTGCCTTCCTGTGCACCCAGGCAGCCAGCAAGATCATGCTCAAGCAGCGCAGCGGCCGCATCGTCAATATCGCCTCGGTGGCAGGCGAGATGGGCAACCCCGGCCAAGCGAACTACAGCGCTGCCAAGGCGGGCCTCATCGGCTTGACTAAAACGGTGGCTCGCGAGATGGCCGAGCGCGGCGTCACCGCCAATGCCGTGGCCCCCGGCTTTATTGCCACGGATATGACCCGCGATTTGGACTCGGAGCAGATCCTGAGCCAAATTCCGCTCGGCCGCTACGGTCAGCCCGAGGAAGTGGCTGGCGCCGTCCGCTTTCTGGCGGCCGATCCGGCTGCGGCCTACATCACCGGCCAAACCCTGAACGTGAATGGCGGTGCGGTCATGCACTGACGCGGGCTCGCGCTCGGCCGCCGCCCGTGGCTTAGCACTCTGCCTGCCAGAGTGCTAAATTTTGTATTGAACGTCAGCAAGTTGGGATGGGAAAACTATGGTAAAAATGGTTTCGTTTCGGGACGAAGCGCGGCGCTCGCTAGAGCGCGGGATCGACGCAGTTGCCGATGCCATCCGCATCACCCTCGGCCCGCGCGGGCGCAATGTCCTGCTCGAGCAGCAATACGGCAACCCCCAAATCGTCAACGACGGCATTACGGCCGCCAAAGAAATCGAGCTTGAGGATCCCTACGAAAACACAGGCGCGCAGCTCATCCGCGAAGTCGCCTCGAAAACCAACGACACCGCCGGTGACGGCACGACGACAGCAACCGTGCTAGCGCAGGCCATGATGCGCGAGGGCCTGCGCAACGTAGCGGCTGGCGCCAACGCGGTTGCCCTGCGGCGCGGCATCGAAAAAACGATTGAGGGCTTGGTGCAAGAAATCGAGAAGGTGGCCAAGCCAGTCCAGGACGAAGGGATCTCCCAAGTGGCCTCCATCTCGGCCGGTAACGACGAAGAAGTCGGCAAGATGATCGCCGAGGCCATGGAGCGCGTCACCAAAGACGGCGTCATCACCGTTGAGGAATCGAGCTCCCTGGCGACCGAGATGGAGGTCGTCGAGGGCATGCAGATCGATCGCGGCTTTATCTCGCCCTATTTTGTTACCGACCAAGAGCGGCAGGTAGTCGAGCACGAAAACCCGCGCATTCTGATTACCGACAAAAAGATCAACGTCATTCAGGACATGGTTTCGGTCATGGAGCAGGTCTCCAAGGAAGGGAGTCCGCTGCTCATCATTGCCGAGAGCATCGAGGGTGAGGCCCTGGCAACGCTGGTGGTCAACAAGGCACGCGGCGTGCTCAACGTGGCAGCCGTCAAGGCGCCGGGCTTTGGCGACCGGCGCAAGCAGATGCTGGAAGACATTGCCGTGCTAACCGGCGGCCAGGTGATCTCGGAAGATGTGGGCCTGACCCTAGAAAACGCCACCCTCGACATGCTGGGCACGGCCCGCAAGGTCACCATCGATAAGGACAACACCACCATCGTGGCCGGCGAGCAAAACCGCTCCGAGGTCGAGCAGCGCGTCAAGCAGATCCGCTCCCAGCTGGAAGAGACCGACTCCGAGTACGATCGCGAAAAGCTGCAAGAGCGCATTGCCAAGCTTGTCGGCGGGGTGGCTGTCATTAAGGTCGGTGCCGCGACCGAAACCGAGCTCAAGGACCGCAAGCTCCGCATTGAAGATGCCCTCAACGCCACGCGGGCTGCCGTGGAAGAAGGCATTGTCCCGGGCGGTGGCACCACGTTGGTCCGCCTTGCTGATCGGGTCGATAGCATCAAGCAGACCTTGAGCGACGAGGAAGAAAAAGTCGCTGCCAACATCGTGGCGCGGGCCCTAGAAGCCCCGCTCCAGCAGATGGCCGATAACGCGGGCGCCGAGGGCTCGGTCGTGGTCGAGCAAGTGCGCTCGAGCGATTTCAATGTGGGCTACAACGCCATGACCGGCGAGTTTGAAGACATGCTGGCCGCCGGCATCATTGACCCGGCCAAGGTCATCCGCTGCTCGCTGCAAAATGCGGGCTCCATCGCCGGCATGCTGCTGACCACCGAAGGCTTGGTGGTCGAGAAGCCCGAAGAAGAATCTGAAGGTGCCGGTGCCGCCGACGGCGGTATGGGTGGTATGGGCGGCATGGGTGGTATGGGGGGCATGGGCATGATGTAGTGCCTGACCCCAACTGCTCCTGCCAGCTTGCAGCCCGTCCGAACCGGACGGGCTGTGGCGTTTGGGGCGCGCGATCACGCTGCCGGATCGGGCCCGCGTCACTGCCCCTCTCGCTACAATCGAGCGCCTGGGGTGGGTGCTGCCTGAGCCGGCAGCAACGCTAGATTGGGAGCAATCGCATCCGGTGCAGTCGCCGTATGGAGCGCGAGTGCCAGCCCGGCCAGCCCAAGCCGCTCGGGGCAACTTGGGACGGCAGCGGCACCAATTTTGCCCTGTTTGCCGAAAACGCCACAGGCGTCGAACTGTGCCTGTTCGATGGCGAGGGCCGCGAGACTTGCTGGCCGCTGGTAGCGGGCGAAAACTTGGTCTGGCACGGCTACCTGCCCGGGATTGGGCCCGGGCAGCACTACGGGTTTCGGGTGCATGGCGAGTACGCGCCCGAGCGCGGCCACCGCTTCAATCCCGCCAAGCTCACCCTCGACCCCTACGCCCGCGCGATCGCGGGCGATGTCAGCTACGGCCCTGAGATTTTTGACTACCGCGGCAGCGACCCGGTTCAGGAAGGCGCTCGCTGCGAGGCTGATAGCGCCGCCCGGGTCCCCAAGTCAGTGGTGGTTGATGGAACCTTCGACTGGGAAGGCGATCGCCAGCTGGAAATTCCCTGGTCCGAGACCATCCTGTACGAGCTCCACATCAAGGGGTTCACCCAACAGCACCCAGAGGTGCCCCCTGCCTTGCGCGGCACGTACGCCGGCCTGGCGCACCCAGCCGCGATCGCGCACTTGCAGTCGCTGGGCATCACGGCGGTGGAGTTGCTGCCCGTCCAGCACTTCAATGCCTATCCTGGCCATCTGGTCGAGCGCGGGCTGCGCAACTACTGGGGCTACGACCCGCTAGGCTACTTTGCCCCCTACTCGGGCTATAGCGCCAGCGGCTGCCAGGGACAGCAAGTGACCGAGTTCAAATCGGCGGTTAAAGCCCTGCATGCGGTCGGCATCGAGGTCATTTTGGATGTGGTCTACAACCACACCGGCGAAGGCGATCGCTTGGGCCCTACCTTGTGCTTCCGCGGTATCGACAATGCCGCCTACTACCGCCTAGTGGAAGGCAACCCGCGCTACTACCTGGACTTTAGTGGCTGCGGCAACTCCCTCAACGTGCGGCATCCCCAAATTCTCAAGCTCATTATGGATAGCTTGCGCTACTGGGTCCAAGTCATGCACGTTGATGGGTTCCGTTTCGATTTGGCCCCCGCCTTGGCGCGCGAGCTCTACGAAGTCGACAGCCTCGCCGCCTTCTTTGACATCATCTACCAAGATCCGGTGCTCTCCAATGTCAAGCTCATTGCCGAGCCTTGGGACGTGGGGGAAGGCGGTTACCAGGTGGGCCGGTTTCCGCTGCTCTGGTCGGAGTGGAACGGGCGCTATCGGGACAGCGTGCGGGACTTTTGGCGCAGTCAAGGCAGCCTGGCCGAGTTTGCCCGCCGCTTGACCGGCAGCGCCGACCTCTACGCTGCCGACGGCAAGCGGCCGCATGCCAGCATTAACTTCCTCACCGCCCACGATGGCTTCACCCTCAACGACCTGGTGAGCTACAACCACAAGCACAACGACGCCAACGGCGAAGGCAACCGGGACGGCGACGACTGCAACCGCGCTTGGAACTGCGGGGTAGAGGGCGAAACCGATGACCCGGCCGTTTTGACCCTGCGGCACCGGCAGCAGCGTAACTTAATGGCAACGTTGCTGCTCTCGCAAGGGGTTCCCATGCTGCTGGGTGGCGACGAGATGGGCCGCTCCCAAGGCGGGAACAATAACGCTTACTGCCAGGACAACGAAATTGCCTGGTTCGATTGGAACCTCGAGCCCCCCGATCGCGAACTGCTGGAATTCACGCGCCAGCTCATTCGCTTGCGCCGCCAGCACCCGGTCTTTCGCCGCCGGCACTGGGTTCAGAGCCAGGCCGACCATGACGCCGGCGACATTGGTTGGTACAACCCGGACGGCAGCGAAATTGCCCCGGCCCAATGGCAGGAGCGCCTCACCCAGGCACTGGGCATTTTTTTTAACGGTCGGGCACCGCCGGACGCCGAGGATCGCGGCGAGCTGGCAAGCGATAGTAGCTTCTTTTTGTTTCTCAACGCCCACTCCGAAGCCATGTCGTTCGTACTGCCGGCGTTTTTGCGCGCTTGCCGCTGGGAGTGCGCCATCGACACCCAGCGCGGGCCTCTTTTGACGGCCGAGCCCCTACAAGCGAGCAAAGGATCGCTCTGGCTGCAACCCCATTCGCTACTGTTGGCTCGCCTGGCTGCCTAAAGCGGGTGCCGGGTGCCATTGGAGCGGTACGGCCCAGGCGCGTTACGGTTAGCGATTCGCGTGCAGTTGCTTTGTCGCCAGTTATTAGCAGTAGTTCGGAGCTGCGAGCGCGGATCAGCGCACGCCCTGCTGGCTGTGCTTGTTCCAGCAGCGCCGCAGCCGTGCCAGCAATTCCGCTCGCGACGCCGTTAGTTGTTGCGAAATGCTCCACAACTGAACCGCAGCTAGCGGGTCATCCAAACGCACCTGCAGCGGCTGCGACGCAGCACAGCGACACGGAATCGAGAGCTGCTGCAGGCGTTGGTAGACCTGCCAGCGATCCGTCCAGTTGACGGCTACCGTCTGGAACTGCGCGCGCTGCCCTTCGGAGGCGGTCATGGCCCACTAAGTGCAATCCAGTCGCAATTAAACCTACTTCCCTTTATAGCGGATCGAGGTGGGGGAGCAGCCCAATTACCAGGAAGGTCGTAATGTTTCTTTACATGCACGCGGCCGGCAGCGCGCAATCGGTTGCAACTAACGCGGGAATAGCTCGCAGCTGCCGGCTCCAGTCACTCTGAGGGGGCAATCGCGCTTGCTATACTCGCAATTAAAGTTAATTGATGAAATTAAGCGCAGCACCTATGACTGCTAACGGTTTGCTCGTTCCCTTCGGCCAAGTCGCCGACAATCCCATCCAGCTCGATCGCAGCGTTACCGAACCGGTCTGCGAGGGACTCAACGTGGCGCTGGCCAGCTTCCAAGCCCTGTACCTGCAGTATCAAAAGCATCATTTTGTCGTTGAGGGGGCCGATTTTTACTACATCCACGATTACTTCCAGTCGAGCTATCAAGAGGTCCAAGGCCACGCCCATCAAATCGGGGAGCGCCTCAACGGACTGGGCGGCGTTCCGGCCGCTAGCTTTAGCAAGCTAGGCGAGTTGTGCTGTTTCGAACCCGAAGCGGATGGAGCCTATGCCTGCCGCCAGATGCTAGAGCACAATCTGGCCGCCGAGCAGGTGATCGTCGGGTTCCTGCGCCGCCAGGCCGCTCAGGCGGAGAGCTTGGGCGATCGCGGAACGCGCTATCTCTACGAGCAGATCCTGCTCGCCACCGAAGAGCGCGCCTACCACTTGGATCACTTCCTGCAGCAGGATGCCATCCTACAGGGCCAGCTGCAGTCGGTGGGCCAATAGGGGTTGGTGGCCTCGGCCTCGAACCAGGTGGGACTGGCCCAAGCGCCCCTGCCTGGTCTGGCGCTGCCTGAGCGCTAGAACCGCAGGTTGTACTCGATCGCGGCGCGATTGTCGCCCGATAGATCGGTCGCGCCGCGCAGAACGGTATTCTCGTTGAGGCGGTAGCGCAGGCCGTACTGCAGGGACTGCTCGCTGTTGAAGATCTTCAGGACCGAGAACGAAAGGCGATCACTGAGATCGATCCCCGCTTCGGCAGCCAAGCCCAAAACGGCGTCCCCTTCCTTGCGTTCGTCGCTGGGAACGAAGGTCGGGGAGAGGCGGAGTTCATCCAAGCCGATGGCCTCGCCGATGGTGTTTTGAAAGCGGTTGAGCAAAGCCGAACCGGCAAACTTGGCTAGGCCGAGCGTGCCGCGATCGGCGCTAGCACCGCCAACAAAACTACCACCCAGCAACGTTACAATCTCGTCTTCGCTGCGTGACGGGTTGCTGCTCAGCGCGAGGTTCTCGCGCAGGCGTCTCGCTTGCCCCTGAACGGTGGCCTCAACATCGATCGTTTCAAACCGACCCACTGTCCCAGTGGGAATTTTGCGGCGCCCCACGATTTCGGACCCCTGCGCATCGCTTACCAAGGAACTACCGCTCGATTCGACCACCGAGGCGATCAAGCGTACGTCTAGGGTGGGATCGAGCCCCTGGCTGGGCACGAAGGTTGCCGTTTGGGGATAGCCGTCCTTGAGGCGGAAGCGGGTGGTAAACAAGCTGATGCGCCCGCTCTCTAGGGCAATGGTTCCTTGCGGGCGCAGGTCGCTGAGGGGGCCGTTCAGCGTTAGCTGCCCGCTAGTCCCAAACTTAATGAGCGGTGGGCGCACCACGCGTACGCCTTCCCCGAGGGCAACCTGAAAGTCGTTGAACGTAATGGCATCGCGAAAGCCAGCTCCATTGCCCTCGGCCGCACTATTGCCTTGAGCCGCCCCATCGGCACTATCAGCGCTGCTGCCCTCCTCGCCTTCACCTCGCTGCTGCAGTTGGACCTTGCCATCGGCGAGCGTGACCTTCCCGCCGAGCGTGGGCTCGAGCGCAGTGCCCGTCAGGCGGATGCGGCCGTTCACGCCGCCGTTATAGATCTCCTGGAGCGCGAGATCGAGCCCATCGAGGGTGACAGTCAGCGGATTCTGCTGCGGTTCGGGCTCATTGAGCGGTAAGGTCCCTTGCGCAGAAACCGTTCCGCCCCCTAGCTGTCCCTGCAGGCGCTCGACATTGACGCGATTGAAGTCAAAGCTAACCTGCCCGTTAACCTCGGTGAGCGGCTCGGGCAGGGCCTGAGCGCGCAGGACGGCGTCCGCAAGCTGAGCGCTGCCATCGGTGGTGAGGTTGCTAACTCCGCCTTGCTGGGGATTGAAGGTGCCGGCCAGATCGAGCTGCACCTGGCCTTGACCCTCGACCCATTGCACTTGCTGCTGAGTGAGAATGTTGACTAGGGTCAGCCCTTCATCTTGCAGGTCAAACGAGACCTCAAACTGCTGGTTCTCGGGGGCTTGGGTGGCAAATGGCAGTTGGTAGGGAATGCTCCCTTGCGCCACAAGCGGCTCGCTTTGCTCGCGCAGCATCCCTTCCGCCGAAAACGCCAGCCGGGCATCGCTGTACAGAAAGCTACTCTCAACCGACTGCAAGGCCTCGCCGTTGAGCGTGGCCTCGGTCAGGGTCAGTTCGCCGCGCGTCTGGGGATTGCTTGGGCTACCCGCGATCGTGGCTTGCCCGTTAATGTTCCCTTCAACCTCAATGCCAGCCGGCAGCTCGATGGTTTCGCGCAGCAGCGAGACCGGCAGCTCGGTCACTTGCAACTGAGCGGACTGCGACTCGCCCCCGAGCGTGCCGACTAAGGTGATGGCACTCTCCTTTTGCCCCAATCCTTCCAGGCGCGCGGGTTGCAGCTTAATTTGGCCGTCGGCAAATCGCCCTTGGGCGACCGCGCGTTGGGCTTGGTAAGGCCCCCAGTCCAGATCCTGGCCTTGGACGTCGAACTGGGCCTCGATGCCTGCTTGGGGACCGCCGCTAAAGGTTGCCGTTCCCGAGAGCTGCCCCTCAGCCTCGGCGAGCGGCGGCAGTCGCGACTGGTCCTCGCGAGCGGCCCATTGCTGGGCCAGCAGCGCCTGAATCTCGGCCAGGCGGCGGAGCTGGTCCTCCAGCGGCATCCCCTGGACATCGATGGGGCTCAGGTTGAGCTCGCTGGCCTCAGCATAGTCGGGGAATGCCGCACCGCGCTGCAAGTCCGAGAGGCGAAAGACCTGCAGTGCCGTTAGGATGTCTTGGACCCGGCCGCGCACGAGCTCGGCTTCCCCGCGGAACTTCGGTCCGCTAGGGGCGAGCGCGAGGCGGCCGCTAGCCTGGAGCTGACTTTCGCCTTTGCGGAACTGCCCTTGCTCGAGCTGGAGCGTGCCGTCGCGATAGCGAAAATCGGCCTGCAGGCGATCGCCGGAGAAGCCACCTAAAAACGGATCCGTGACGGTCAAATCGCCCGAAGCGCCCAATGTTTCGAGGTTGATATCGAGATCGCCGGCAATTTTGCCGGAGGCCGATTGCGCCTCTAGCGTGGGCGGCAGCGGCGCGAGCGTTTGGACGAGCTGCATGGGCAGGTCCTGCGTTGTCACCTGCAGGATGTCGCCCTGGCGCTCGCCCTCGATCCGAGCTTGCTGGCTGCGCACCAGGAAGCTGTTGGGGTGAAAGTCGGGGGCAAGCGCAAGCTGGATGCGATCACCGTCGCCGCTGAGGCGCAGCTGCGTTCCCTGCTGCGGGGAAACGCTTAGCGTGCCCTCCAGAAGCGGCGCAAAGCTCAGATCGTTAACGTTGAAGTCGCGCAGCGCCACATCCCCGTTGACCGTTGGGGCCGTCGGCGTTCCGCGCAGGGTGCCGTCGAAGCTGGCCAGGCCGTTGGCATCTACTGCAGCTGCCGGTCCCGACTGCGGCAGCGGCAGGCGATCAAGGTTGAGCCCATCGGCATCCACCTCAAAGTTGAAGCGCTCGACCAAAGCTGCCCCGCGCTGGTTCAGATCGAGATCGGCAAAACCGCTGGCCTCGAGCCCCTGAGCCGCGAGCTCGCGGATTTGCAAGCGGCCGTTGCCCCAGCGAAAGTCAGTCCTCAAGGCGCGATCGACAATCGCCAGCCCCTGCTCGAATTGCAGCTGGCCTTGCGCTTGGATGGCGCTCGGGCTCAAGTTGGCCAGATTGCCCTGAATTTCGACCGTGCCGCCCGAGAGTTCGCTATCGAGCCGTTGCGAAAAGCGTCCCAGTTGGATGCGATCAGGCAGCAGGGTGGCGCTAAATTCGCCGTTTTGGAGGCGGGCCTGGGTGGCCCGGACGGTTCCGCCAGCAACATCGCTCAAGCGGCCCAAGCCGCGGGCGCTGATGCTTTGAGGGCTCAGGTTGGCCAGGCTGCCCTGTAGGGCAAACTCACCGTTGAAGCGCCCCCCAACTTGCGGCGGCAAGGCGTCGCTGAGCTGGCGCACCCGGACGCCGTCGGCGATTAGGTCAGCCTGCCAGCTGCCATCTCCAGCGCGCACCTGGTCCGCCCGGATGGTTCCGCCCGCAATATCGGCTAGGCGCCCCGATCCGCGAGCGCTGAGGTTGGCAAGGCTAGGATTGGTCAGGCTGCCGGCCAAGTTGAAGCGGCCGCTCAGACGACCTTCTGCTTGCGGCGGCAAGGCATCGCTGAGCTGGCGCACTCGGACGCCATCAGCAACTAGGTTGGCCTGCCAGTTGCCGCCGCCAGCGCGCACCTGGCTCGCCTGTATGTTGCCACCCGCAATACCGGCCAGACGCCCCGAGCCGCGCGCGCTAATGGTGGCTAGGCTGGGGTTGGTGAGGCTACCGGCCAAGTTGAAGCGGCCGCTCAGGCGACCCTCCGCTTGCGGCGGCAGCCGATCCGAGAGTTGTTCGGCGCGCAAGCCGCTCGCAACGAGCGTGGCTTGCCAGCGGCCGTCGGCAAATTGCAGATCGGGCACCCGGACGGTGCCGCCGGCAATTCCGCTCAAGCGGACCGAGCCCTGGCCGCCAACACCGCGCGCGCTCAACTCGCTCAGGCTTCCCTGCAGCGCCACGCGGCCGTTGAGCGGTCCTTGCAGTTGGCTGGGCAAGCGATCAGAGAGTTGCTCGGTGCGAATGCCATCGGCCAAGACCGTGGCTCGCCAGCGACCGTTGCGCAACTGCAAGCTGCTAGCCCGGACGGTGCCGCCTGCAATGGGCAAGCGAGCCGATCCCTGCGCACGAAGGGCATTGGGCGATAGATCCGTTAGGCTGCCAGCCAGCGTAAAGCTGCCCGATAGGGGAGCATTCGGCTGCGGCGAGAGCTGCGGCACCAGCCGCTCGATTCGCACGCCCTGCGCCCGCAGTTGGCCGCGCCAGCGTCCCTGCCGGAGCTGCAGTTGTTGGGCCACAATGCTGCCGCCTGCTAGCAGCAAGTTGGCCGAGCCTGTCCCGCGAATGGCGCTAGGCCGCAACTCGCTCAAGCTGCCGGCTAGCTCGAATCGGCCGTTGAGTTGGCCGCTCTGGAAGCGCTTGGGGAGTGCCGTCAGGCTGCTCAGCCGGACCCCTAAAGCTTGGAGCGCACTCTGCCAGCGCCCCTCGCTGACGCGAAAGCGCTCGGCCACCAAGCGGCCGCCACCGGCGGCGAGCTCGGCTGAGCCTGTGACCGTAACAGCAGGCAGATCGTCGAGCGAGCCGCTGACCCGAGCCGTTGCATCGAGCGGTCCCAAGGCGAGCGGTAGGTCGGGGCGATAGCGCCGCGTGATCGCCTCGCTGGCGATATTACGCGCGCTAATGTCCAACGACAGCCCTCCGGTGGGGGCAAGCTCGATCCGGCCTTCGCCCCCAAGCTGACCGCCCGTTACCGGGCGGGCGATTAAATTGCGGATGGCCAGCGTCGCCCGGCGGGGAGCGTCCGGGTTGTCGCGCTCGAGCAGCAGGTTCAAATTGGCCTGCAGCGACTCAAAGCGGAAGCGATCGACGCGCGCCGTGCCCTGGTTGCGGGCCTGAATGGCAATATTGGGCGTCGCCAGCGGCCCGGTCACTTGCAAATCGGCGCCGACAATGCCCGCCAGCGGAACAGGGGGCGCTTCGACGCGCGCGAGTCCCAGCAGCACCTGAATGGGCGTGGGATCGAGCTCGATGGCCAAATCGAAGCCCGATTCCAGATCGACAGTCCCCTCGGCGCGGGCGCCCAGCTTGCCCAACTGGGCCGAGACGCCATCAAGTTGAATGGTCGAGCCGCGGAACCGAATGGGGCCGTTGACTTGGGTAAAGGGTTCGCTAAGCTGAGCCAGTTGGCCGCTAATCTCGTTGAGCTGCGCTTGCCCTTGCAGCGCTAGCGGCTCGCCCCGCTGGTAAGTAAGTTCGAGATCGCCATCGACGGTTCCGCCGCGAAGGTCGATGGGAGACGGCCGCAAGCGGTTCAGTGGGGCAACCTCAACCCCCTGGGCCGCAATCTGGGCTTGGACTCGGCGCTGCTTGCGGCGGGCCTGACCGCGAACGCGGAGCTTGCCCTGGTCTTGCGCCTCGCCCAGCAAAGCGCGCATGCGGTATTGGATGCGGTTTAATTGCGGGCCAAAGCGCGTTCGCAGCTGCGGCAGGGCAATGGAGATGGGAGATTGCAACTCCCCTTGCGCCGAGCGCGGCACTAGCAGCATGCTGCCATCGCGTACGTTCAGCTGCCGCAGCTTGATCCGGAGCGGTCCGCGCTTTTTGGCGGGCTTGAAGCGCGTCGCGATCCAGCCGCGGTCTTTGTCTTGCTCGATGTAAGCATTGGGCTCAACTAGGGTGACCTGCAACCGCAACGTGCGTTGAGCCAGCACCAGCAGCGGGTTAAATTTGATGTGGACGGCCTCAGCAGTTGCCCGGTCGGTATCGGTTGAGGTGGCGGGGATGCGAGTTTCGCCAAAGCGAATGCTGTTGAGCGTGACCCGCTCGACCTTGCCCAGCTCGACCGGTCGGTCGAACCCCTTGCTGAGCGTTTGCGAGACAAACGGGGCCAGCTGCCGCTGGATGAAGAACCAGGCGTAGCCCATGCCGCCGCCTAGGCCCAACACCAGCACCAGCAGTGCCCCCAGCAGCAGCTGCCGCCTGCGCCGCGGGCGGCCTGGGGAAGGGGCATCCGGTTGCTGGTTGGAGTCCGGCCCGTTCGTCATGGGCGCTGATTCAGGTACGGGAGTGCTTTCAATCTAGCGCGCGGTTGCCCGGAGCGTAACCGGATCCCGCTCGCGTGCGTAAAAGGTCAAGATTGCAAAGCGCTGTGCCGCCTCAGCGGTGCAGAGCCAGCCCTTGAGATGCCGAATTGCCTGCGGGGTCAAAGCCATGGAGGCTTATCGCGCCGCCGCCATCCAGATGACTAGTACGGCCGATTGGGCCGACAATTTGAGGCGCGCTGAAGTGCACATTGAGCGCGCCGTCCGCCAGGGAGCCGATTTGGTGGCGCTGCCGGAGAACTTTGCCTTTATGGGCGAGGACGCCGACAAGCTCGCCCAAGCTCCTCAAATCGCACACCATAGCGAGCGTTTTTTGCAGCGCGTGGCGCAGCGTTTCCGCATCAGACTGCTGGGTGGCGGCTTCCCCGTTCCCATTGCGGGGGAAAATCGCGCTTCCAACACGGCCGTTTTGGTCGATCGCGACGGTAGCGAGCGCGCTCGCTACTGCAAAATACACCTGTTCGATGCCGATCTGCCCGACGGTCGCACCTACCGCGAATCCCGCACGATCGCACCTGGATCGGCCCCGCCACCGGTGTGGGCATCCCCTGACTAGGGGACGCTAGGACTCTCCATCTGCTATGACGTGCGCTTTCCCAAGCTCTACCGCTACCTGGCCAGTGCTGGCGCCGCGATCGCCTTTGTGCCGTCTGCTTTCACTGCTTATACCGGCGCGGGCCATTAGGAGGTCCTGCTGCGCGCCCGGGCCATCGAAAATACGGGCTACGTCATTGCGCCGGCGCAAGTCGGGCAGCACGATGCCGCGCGCCAGACCCACGGCCATGCCCTAATTGCGGACCCGTGGGGGACAGTGTTGGCCGAGGCCGGCGAGCGCCCGGGGGCCGCGATTGCAACTGTCGAACCGGACCGGCTCGAGCGGGTGCGCGGCCAGCTGCCCTGCCTGCAGCACCGCCGCTGGCCGGCGCCATCAGGGGTAGAGGCTTAGGATGCCGCCACCGAGAGCGCCGAGCGATCGGGGCTGGCGACCCCTTGGTAGAGCGGGGCGCGCTCGCGGGAGCCAAACAACCGCAGCTTGTCAGCCACAATGGCCTGCATCCGCTCCGTCGCCGATTTCATACAATCGAGCAGATCGGCTTGCGAGTTGGCTTGGCCGTACTCGCGCCAAAAATCTAAGTAGGCGTGGCGTACCTCGGTGTTGACGTTGAATTTAGCCACCCCCAGCTGAATCGAGCGATCGATAAGCTCGGCTGGCAGGCCCGAAGCGCCGTGCAGCACCAACGGGAGGCTGAGCGCCTGACGGATGGCATCGAGCCGCTCGAAATCCAGTTGGGGCTCGCCCTGGTAGGTGCCGTGGACGTTGCCGATGGTGACCGCCAGCGCATCGACCTGAGTCTGTTGCACGAACTCGCGCGCCTGCTCGGGATCGGTCATTTTGGCTTCTTTTTCAGCCACGGTTAGGCCGTCCTCGGTGCCGCTGATGCGCCCCACTTCAGCCTCAACGGCAGCACCACGAGCGTGGGCCAGCTCCGTCATCTGCCGGGTAAAGGCCAAGTTGTCGGCAAACGACCACTTCGAGCCGTCTGCCAGCACGGACTGGATGCCGGCCTCAAGGGTAGTGCGAATGTCGGCTTCCTCGCTGCAGTGATCGAGCTGTACGGCCATGGGAACGGCTGCCGATTTGGCTGCCGCCAGGCAAAGCGCCACCAGCGGCGTGCCCCCGTAGGTCAGCGAGCTGGGATGGACTTGCAGCATGGCCGGGCTGTTCTCGGCCTCGGCGGCCGCTACCACCGCTTTGACGCCTTCTAAGTTGTAAACGTTAAATGCGCCCACGGCAAAAGCATTGTGGCGCGCAATTTGCAGCAATTCTCCCGTTCCAATCAGCACGATCGCTCCTCCAACAGCGCCAACGCTCGCAACGCGAGCGCTCGCCTGCCACCCTACAGCAAGGCGCCTGATGGCAGCAGGGGAATGCCGGGGAGGCTGTTTGGCTCACCTGGGAGCATTCGCTATGATTTTCTAGCGAAAAGCTTAATAATGCTTTAATCGGTCCGTTATACTGCTTGACTGGAAAGCGTCCCCGGGACAGCGGTAGCGGAGTATAAGGAGGTATCAGCATGCAGAGCCAATACGCCCAGGAATTGCGGCGGACGGCCCAAGCGATGGTTGCCGAGGGCAAAGGCATCCTCGCAATGGACGAAAGCAATCGGACTTGCAACAAGCGGTTTGATAAGCAAGGCATCCCCTCCACTGAGGAGATGCGCCGCGCTTACCGCGAGCTCATCCTGACCACGCCCAATCTGGGCCACTACATCAGCGGCGCCATCCTCTACGACGAAACCATCCGGCAATCGAGCCAGGATGGCAAATCCTTCCTGCAGGTCATGAACGAGCAGGGCGTCATCCCGGGCATCAAGGTTGACACGGGGGCCAAACCGCTGGCTGGCTTCCCTGAGGAGAAAGTCACGGAAGGCCTGGACGGCCTGCGGGATCGCATCGCCGAGTACTATCAGATGGGCGCCCGCTTTTCGAAGTGGCGCGCCGTCATCACCATCGGCGATGGCATTCCCACGCCCACCTGCATCGAAGCCAACGCCCACGCGCTGGCTCGCTACGCCGCGCTGTGCCAAGAGGGCGGGCTCGTGCCCATCGTTGAGCCTGAGGTGCTCATCGATGGCGATCACACCATCGAGCGCTGCTACGAGGTCACCAAGCAAACCCTCTGGACGGTCTTCGACCACCTCTACCGCCACGGCATTGCCTTCGACCAGATGGTGCTCAAGCCCAGCATGGTCATCTCCGGGCTGGATTGCCCCAACCGGGCCGGCATCCAGCAAGTTGCCGAGTGGACAGTGAAGTGCCTGCGCGAGACGGTCCCGGCCGACGTTGCTGGCATTGCCTTCCTCTCCGGTGGCCAGACGCCGCAAGAGGCAGCCGAGCACCTCAATGCCATGAACTCCGAGCCGCTGCGCTCGCAGGCTCCCTGGCCCATCACCTTCTCCTACGCGCGCGCCATCCAGGAGCCTGCACTCGCGAACTGGAAGGGCGACAGCGCCAAGGTTCCCGAGTCCCAGCAGCTGCTGCACCATCGCGCCAAGTGCAACAGCGCCGCCAGCAGCGGCAGCTACACTCCCGATCTGGAGAAGCAGCCTGCGACCGTCTAAGCGCTAGCGGCTAGCAACTATCCCAAACGGACCCCCTGAGCTTAAGCCCAGGGGATTCGTTTGCAGGTCAAATGTGGGTCGGCAGGGATTCGAACCCTGGACCAATCGGTTAAAAGCCGAGTGCTCTACCAGGCTGAGCTACCGACCCGCGGCGAATTTTCACGGTTTGAAAGTCTAGCACAGCCGCTGCCTATCCCAACCACTGCCCCAAACCGAATCCCAAGGCGGCACTGCCGAGCGGGACAGTCAAATTGTCAATGCCCCATTGGGAAACCGCTTCTAGGCCTGTCGCCAGGGCAGCCACTGCCAGCGAGGCCAGCCATGCAGCGCCCATATTGCCCAAGGTTCCCACCAAGACAGCGCTGCTGATGCCATAGGTGATCGCTGCCATGATTAGCGAGCCTTCCCAGCTTTTGGTCATGCCGCCGATGCGATAGCGATGCCGGCCCCAGTAGCGCCCCACCAAGGCAGCCAGCCCATCGCCCCAGCACATGATCCCAACGCCCATGACTGCGTACTGGGGCTGGCCCAGCGGCCAAAACCAGGCAAACAGGACGCCAAAGCTCACGGCGTAGCAAAAGGTCCCCAGGCTTTTGCGGCCGACGCTGTTGATGCTGGGCAGAATCGCGACAAAGTAGGAGAGCAGCGCCAGCAAGCTGGCACTAGCCGAAGCCGCCACACCCAGCCAAGCCGGCAGTTGCAGCCACCATGCCAGCCCGATAACGTTGCCGGTCCCAATGTGAACGATCTTGCGCGTTAGCTCCGAGTCAATAGCGAGCCAGCGGTTGAGCCCCTCGGCCAGCGCAAACACCCCCGCCAAATACGCAAAAATGGTGCCAAACGCATTCGGCCAGGCATCGGGCGTTGGCGACCAGACAGCAACGTCGGGCAAGGCACTCAACTCGATTGAGAGGTATCCCTACTCTATTAAATCGCTTGGCGCCTATAAAGCGCGTGCTGATGGGCACGATCACGGTGTATCGAGCAGCGATCTCGCCGCTTCTGCTACCCAGCTGCCGCTTTTATCCCAGTTGCTCGGCGTACGCGCTGCAGGCCATTGCGCGCTTCGGAGCCGCTCGGGGGAGTTGGTTGGCGCTCAAGCGGGTGCTGCGCTGCCATCCCCTGCAGCCAGGCGGCTACGATCCGGTGCCAACGGTAGCCGAGCTGGAGGATAAGGAGGTCCGCGATCGCCAACCCTGATGCGCGCATTCCCATTTGCGAGTGCGGCGAGCCGCTGGTGCCGCTGCCCGCCGAGGTGTTTGCCTTTGAATCGCCGCACCCCTACTGGCGCCTGGGCGCCCCGTACGGCAACCGATCGCCTTACTGGCTGCGGCAAAGCGTGCTGGCTGGGCTGCTTGAGGCGCGAGCGGATCTCAAGCGGCGCTACCCGCGCTGGACCCTGCAAATTTTCGATGCCTACCGGCCGCTGGCAGTGCAGCAGTTTATGGTCGAGCAAGCCTTTGCGGCGGCTGCGCGGGCGCAAGGCATCTCGCCTGAGGCGGCATCGCCGGCACAGCGGGAAGCCCTTTGGGCGCGCGTGCGCGAAATTTGGGCGCCTCCCAGCATCGATCCGGCAACGCCGCCGCCCCACAGCACCGGCGCCGCCATCGATCTGACCGTCGTTGATGGCGACGGCCACCCCCTGGATATGGGCTCGGCCATCGACGAGCTCTCGCCGCGATCGCGGCCCGGGCATTACGATGGCAGCCCGAGCGAGCCGGGACGCCGCTACGCCGCCCAGCGGCAGCTGTTGCATGAGGTCATGCTGGCGGGGGGCTTCCGGCGCCATCCGCGCGAGTGGTGGCACTTTTCCTACGGTGATCGCATGTGGGCGCAGCAGCGCCAGCGCGAAGCCCCGCAGCAAGCTTGGGTGGCCTACTACGGGCGGGCCGAGTCACCCTCGGGGTAGCTGCGGGCGGCAGTAGCACAGGAGCGCTTTGTCAGCTACCGTAGGAAAACGAAGCCACCTCTGCTGTCGTTTCTCGCCGAGTTGACCGGCCTGCCCATGCGCGTGTACGTTTTGCTGTTTAACGCTCGCACGGAAAACGAAGGCATCCATTCCGTCCAAGCCGACGGCCACAATAAGGTTCTGATGTTTCGCTCCGAGGATGATGCCACCCGCTATGCGCTCATGCTGGAGGCGCAGGACTTCCCACAGCCCACTGTGGAAGCAATCGACTCGGACGAAATCGAGGCATTCTGCCGCGAAGCGGGCTACGAGTGCGAAACGATCGATGAAGGTCAGCTCGTAACGCCGCCCGAGCAGAGCGTGGACGAGACAGACTGGCAGCAGGCCAACCAAAAGCAACAGCAGCCGCAACTGCAACAAGACACCGATCTCGATAGCGTGCGCGAGCGCCTGGAAAAGCTCCTCTGAGGCCGCCGCCACGGAGATAGGGGCATGGAGGTACCGGGCTCGCGCGGACACCTGCTAACCGAGCAAAGCAACCCCAACAGCTGCGATCTCGACCGGCTCACTGCCCTGGAGCTAGTCGATCTGTTCAACGGCGAGGACGCTTGCACGCTCTCGGCCATCGCTGCGGCCCGCTTGCCGCTGGCCCAAGCCATTGACGCAACCAGCCTTGCCCTGCGCGATGGGGGGCGGCTGTTTTATGTCGGCGCCGGCACGAGCGGTCGCCTGGGCGTTCTGGACGCGGCCGAGTGCCCGCCTACTTTCTGTACGCCACCCGAGCTGGTCCAGGGCATTATTGCCGGCGGCCGCGAGGCGCTGGTCCGCAGTGCCGAAGGCCTAGAAGATCGCAGCGAGGACGGAGCAAGCGCCATCGCGCAGCGCGGCGTTCGCGCCGGCGATATTGTTGCCGGCATCAGCGCCGGCGGGACGACGCCCTTTGTGGTGGGTGCCTTGCAAGCCGCGCGCGCGGTTGGGGCAACGACGCTCATGCTGGCCTGCGTCCCCGCCGAGCAAGCCAACGCCGAGGTCGATATCGACATCCGCTTGCTAGTGGGCCCGGAGGTTTTAGCGGGCTCAACGCGCCTCAAGGCCGGAACGGCTACCAAGATGGCGCTCAACATCCTCTCGACCGGCGTCATGGTGCGGCTGGGTAAAACCTACGGCAACCGCATGGTGGATGTGGCGGCAACCAACGCCAAGCTGCGCGATCGCGCCCAGCGCATGGTCGAGGAGCTCACCGACTTGGATGGCGAGAGCGCGGCCCGCCTGCTGGCGGATAGCAACTACCGCGTCAAGCACGCGCTGCTCATGCATTGGGGCGGCATCGATCTGCACCAAGCTGAGCGGCTCCTGGAGGCCCACCAGGGCAACCTGCGCGCTGCCCTATCGAGCGTGTAGCGCAGGGGACTTACCCCTGGGAGGCGGCGGCGGCACTCAGGGCCTGGCGGCCGTGCGGCTCGTTCCAATCGCTGCCGTCCGGCCCGGCCGGCACGATCCCGCCCGGGTTGAGTGGGAAGAGGTTGCCGTAGTAGTCTTGCTTGACGCGCTCGAGGTCGCAAGTCTCGGCGATGCCGGGGCACTGGTAGAGATCGCGCAAGTAGGGGCCCAAGTGAGGATAGTCCCGGATCCGGCGCCGGTTGCACTTGAATAGCCCAAAATACACGGCATCGAAGCGAAACAGCGTGGTGAACAGGCGCACGTCGGCTAGGGTCAGGCGATCGCCGCAGAGATAGCGCTGGTTCGCCAACGCGCGATCAATGGCATCGAGCTGGGCGAACAGCTCGCTGCAGGCGCGATCGTAGGCTTGCTGGGTCTGAGCGAACCCGCAGCGGTAGACGCCGTTGTTGACCGCCGGGTAGATGGCAGTGTTCCACTCCTCAATGGCGGCTTGCAACTCGGGCGGATACAGGTCCCGCTCGGGGTGGGCGGCAAAGGCATCGAAGGCACTATTGAGGATGCGGATGATGTCGGCGCTTTCGTTATTGACGATGGTTTGGGTGCGCTCGTCCCACAGCACCGGCACGGTGGCCCGCCCCGCATAATCAGGCTCGGCCCGGCGGTAGAGATCGGCCAGCCGGCGGCAGCCGTAGTCGCCGCGCTCGAGCACCCAGCCCCCATCCTCGGGCGAGGGCACCACCAGCGAGACCGGGACGGTCTGCTCGAGGCCCTTGAGCGCGCGCACCACCAGCGTGCGATGGGCCCACGGGCAGCTCATGCCCACATACAGGCGGTAGCGTCCGGCTTCGGGGGGGTAGGGATGGTTGCTACCGATCCAGCAGCGAAACTGGCTCTCGGGGCGAACGTAGGCCCCCTCGCAATCGCGCGGTGCCAGCTCCGACATCATGATTTGCCACATCGCCGTCCAAACCCAGCGACCCAAGCGGATGAGGGCGCCGGGCGGAAGGGAGCGACCGCGCTTGAGCTGAGCCAAAAGCGCTTGAGCTTGCCGATAGGGGGCCATGAGCGAGTGCCTCGCGCAGCCAACGCGTGCGTTTGCTACGATCCTAGCGACTGGCAGGAGCCTACTCGGTGAGCGCGCCTCCGCCCCGCCGCCAAAGCGATCCGGCTACGGCAGTAGCCGTCATTACCGCCCTGCTGTTCGTGCCGCTGGTGCTAGCTGGCTTTTGTTAGTTGGGCCGCTGGCCGGAACGAACGGGACTCGTGGACTCGGATGCGGCCGCCATTCGCGCTCGCTTCGAGCGTGTTGCCCCCATCTACGACCGGCTCAATGATTGGTTGAGCTGGGGGCAGCACCGGATATGGAAGCGCATGACGGTCAAGTGGGTGCAGCCCCAGCGCGGCGACACTGTCCTGGATCTGTGTTGTGGCAGTGGCGATCTGGCCCGACTGCTAGCGCATGCCGTGGGCCCAACGGGTCAAGTGGTGGGCGCCGATTTTGCCCCCACCCAGCTGGCGATCGCGCGCCAGCGAACGCCGCCTGCGCCCCGCGCTGCCCCCATTCGGTGGCTGCAAGCCGACGCGCTCGATCTGCCCTTTGCCCGGGCGCGCTTTGACGGCGCCACCCTGGGCTACGGCTGGCGCAATGTTGCCGACCGGCTGCGCTGCCTGCAAGAGCTGCATCGCATTCTCAAGCCGGGTGCCCGCGCCGCCATTTTGGAGTTCAACCGTCCCCAAACGCCGGTGGCGCACTGGTTCCAGCGGCAGTACTTAAACGCGGTGGTTGTCCCCGCGGCGCGGCAGCTCGGACTAGAAGCCGATTATGCCTACCTAGCAGCCAGCGTCGAGCGTTTTTTGGATCGCGGGCAACAACTGCAACTGGCCGAGCGTGCGGGATTCGCTCGGGCAACTCACTATCCCATCGCGCACGGCCTGATGGGCGTTTTGGTACTGCAGACAGCTCCCTACAATAGGGGAGGCAAGCGGCGAGCGTTCGGCGATCGAGCCGCTTAGCGCTCTCCATCCATCGCTTTGGGATAGCGGGCGCCGCGGCGCCCGCGCCTACTGACGCCATTGCCGAGCAAGTTTTGGATTCCTCTGAGTTCTGGCTGCTGCTCGTCCCGCCGATTGCGGGGGGCATCATTGGCTATTTCACCAACGATTTAGCCATTAAGATGCTGTTTCGCCCCTACAAGCCCTGGTATGCCTTCGGCCGGCGAGTTCCGTTCACGCCGGGGCTGATCCCGCGCAACCAGCCCAACTTGGCTCAGCGCGTCTCCCAGACCATCATGGGGTCGCTGCTGACCCCCGAGGAGCTGCAGCGGCTGGCCGGGCGGCTGCTGCAAACCGAGCGCGTCAAAGCGGCCATCTTGTGGCTGTTGCAGTTGGCCCTCGAGCAAGTCGGCCGGGACAAGCAGGATCGAACGGCGCGCATCCTAGCCGATATCCTGCGCGATTTGTTTGAGGAGTCATTGCCCCGGCTGGTGAGGGTTTTGGCGCGGCGCGAGGACTTTCTCGAGCAGCAGATCGACCGCATCTTCGACCAGGTCCTGCTGGATTTCCGGCTCACCGAAACCCAAGCCCGCCAGCTCTCGGACTGGTTGTTGCAAGAGGCACTGCCGCCCAACGTCCTGCGGCAAGCGATCGTCGACGTTCTTACCGATCGCAACATCGAACTGATCGACGATTATTCGCGCCGCCGCAGCACGGGCGCCTACTGGATTGTGGCCAATGTGATTGGGATGCGCAACATCCTCACCCGCCTGCGGGCCTTTTGCCTGGATGAAAAAGAGACCGCCAACGCCCGGCTGGCCGAGATCGTGCAGTCGTTTCAGGTGCGCGATCGCCTGCAGGCATGGTTGCAGGAGCTGTCGCTACAAAACCTGCCGGTCTCGACCGTGCGGCAGCTGCGCGCCACCACGCGCGAGACCATTCGCGATTATCTGCGCGAGCGCGGGGCAACGACCCTGCGCGGCCTGAGCGAATCGTTCGATTGGGACAATGTCGCTGTACTGCTCGTGCGGCGCTTGCAAGCCTCCGAGACCATGAACGCGTCGCTAGAGGTGGTCAGCGAAGAACTGGCGCTGGTGCTCGAGCGCTACCTGGAGCGCGATTTGGGCAATCTCGTGGCCCAAATCGTGCCCATTCTGGCGATCGATGAGACCATCGTCGAGCGCGTCAACGCCACCTCCCCCGAGCAGCTAGAAGCCAACATCCAGGGCATCGTGCGGCGCGAGCTGCGCGCGATCGTCAACTTGGGAGGCGCGCTGGGGTTCCTGGTGGGGATCCTGCAGGCGACGCTGATCTATTTGCGGTAAGTGCTGCGGCAGCACCATGAAACTCACCACCCGCGGCCACTACAGCGTCAAGGCGCTGCTCGATTTGAGCTTGCAGCCTGCTCGCGCGACCGCCTCGACAGCTGCGATCGCGCACCGGCAGGCCATTCCAGCCCCCTATTTGGAAAAGCTTTTGATCGAGCTGCGCCGCGCCGGGTTGGTGAGCTCGGTGCGCGGCGCCCGCGGCGGGTACCGGCTCGCGCTACCGCCGACCGATATCTCGCTGGGCCAGATTTTGGAAGCCGTCGGCGAGACCGCCGATCCGCTCGCCGCCCGCACCCCCGAGGCCGAGCGGGCCGAAGACTGGGTTGCCTATAGCGTTTGGCAGCAGCTGCACCGCAAGCTGACCGAGGCGCTCTACGGCATCACGCTAGCCGACCTCTACTACGACGCACGCAGTTGGCAAGCCGCGCAGGGCGAAGGCACCAACTTTGTCGTCTGAGTCGCTGCCATGGTTGCTGCCTGGGTCTTGCTGTTGGCTGCCGGTTTGGACCGCCTCTTAGGCGATCCGCCCGGTTGGCCCCATCCTGTCCGCGGCATGGGGCTAGCGATCGCCAGCAGCACCCGCATCCTGCAGCAGCGGGTGCGACACCCACTCGGGCGCCGCTGGGCGGGGGCAGGCCTTGCCGTTGGGCTGGTGCTGGCCAGCGGGCTGGCGGCTTGGCTGCTGGTGCGCGGGGCAGCTGCGATCCAGCCCCTTTTGGGTAGCGGTATTGAGGCAGTTTTGGTCGCGAGCTGCCTGGCTGGCCGCAGCCTGCGCGCGGCAGCTGAGGAAATCATGCAGCCGCTGGCGGCCGGGCAGCTGGCCCAGGCGTGCGAGCGGCTGGGGCAATACGTCGGCCGCGATACGGACGGCCTGTCGCCGGATGAGATCCGGCGCGCCACGGTCGAAACCGTGGCCGAGAATGCCACCGACGGCGTCATGGCCCCACTGTTTTATGCCATTGCCGGCGCGTTCCTACCTGGCATTGGAAGTGCGCCCCTGGCAATGGCTTACAAAGCGGCCAGCACCCTGGATTCGATGGTGGGCTACCGGCGCGAGCCCTACACCGATTTGGGTTGGGCCAGCGCCCGCCTGGAGGATGGCCTGAGCTGGTTGCCCTGCCGCCTGACCGTGGTGGCGCTGGCGCTGCGCTCGGGCAAGCTCAAGCGCGTCTGGCGCTGGTGCTATCGCGACGCCCCCCGCGATCCCAGCCCGAACGCGGGCTGGAGCGAGTGCGCCTACGCGGCTGCGCTGGGCATTCAGCTGGGCGGGCCCAACTGGTACGGCGGCATCCGGACCGACAAGCCCTTGCTGGGGGAGCCCCTCGAGCCCATTGCACCGGTGCACGTCGAGCGCGCGCTGCGGCTGACCCGCGATTGCGCGCTGGCGGGGCTGCTGCTGGGCGTGGCAGGAGTGCTGGGCGCCCAGGTACTGTAACTGCCTACCTGGTGATCGCGTTAGGATGAGCCGATTGGCAATCGCGCGGGCTCGGCTGCCATGTCGGCCGCCGAAATCGAGATCCTATCGGCCGAGGAGATCCGGCGCACCCTCAAGCGCCTGGCGTCTCAGCTAGTGGAAGTAGCGCCAACGTTGGACCGGTTGGCGCCGATTGGGGTGCAGACGCGCGGCGTGCCGCTCGCGCGCTCGCTGGCAGAGCAAATCGAGCGCCTGGAAGAAGTCCGCCTGCCAGTGGGCGCGCTCGATGTCACCTTCTACCGCGACGACCTCGACCGGGTGGGGATGCGGCCGCCTGCCCAGAGCGACATTCCCTGCGATCTCACCGGCCGGATTGTCGTGCTGGTTGATGATGTCATCTATCGGGGGCGCACCGTGCGGGCAGCGCTCAATGCCATCACCGAATACGGCCGCCCTGAGGCCATCTGGCTAGTGGTACTGGTCGATCGCGGTCACCGCCAGCTCCCCATTCACCCTGACTTTACCGGCAAAACGCTCCCCACGGCCCTGGAGGAGCAGGTCCAGGTGGCACTGGAGGCGACCGACGGCCGCACGGCCGTAACCTTACAGAAAGCTCCCCCCGATTAAGGCCGGTGCCCGGTAGGATGGGCGGTGTTCGCGCCCGCAGCCCGGGTGCCGTGTCCTGCCGATTACCTCCCCAACCATGCGCAGCTTTCTACGACAAGCGCTGGCTAGCTTTGCCGGCTTGGCGCTGTTCTTTGCTTTGGGAATGGGCGGCGCGATTGCGTTGCTCGTGGGGATCGCCTCGCGCGATACCGGCCCGCAAGTGGAGAGCGGCACGATCTTGCGTTTTGACCTCTCGAGTCAAATTCGCGAGACCGAGCCCCCCACGACCCTCGGTCGCGCTCTGACCGATGATGGTCCGCCTGTGCTGACTGTGCGTCAGGCAACTGAGGCCATCGAGGCCGCTGCCCAGGACGACCGGATTGCCGGGCTGTGGTTGGCCGGTAACCGTGGCGGGGGCAACGATAGCGGCTATGCCGCGCTCCAAGAAGTCCGGCAGGCGCTGCAGGCATTCCGCGAGAGCGGCAAGCCCATTGTGGCTGCCGATAGCGATTGGAGCGAAAAAGAGTACTACCTGGGCTCGGTGGCCGATCGGATCGCGATTGCGCCGGTGGGATCGCTGGAGTGGAACGGCTTTAGCAACCAGCAGGCCTTTTTTGCCGGTGCGCTCGAGCGCCTGGGGATTGGCATCCAGGTGATCCGGGTGGGCGATTACAAATCGGCTGTCGAGCCGCTGACGCGACAGGGCTATAGCCCCCAGAACCGGCAGCAAACGCAAGCGCTGTTGGGCGATCTGTGGAACGAATTCCGCTCGGCGGTGGGCCAGAGCCGCGATTTGAGCGAACAGCGCCTGCAGGCCATCGCCGACGAGCGCGGCACGCTGCTGCCCGAGCAAGCACGCGAAGCCGGCCTGATTGACCAGGTCGCCTATCGCGATCGCGTGCGCGCGCGCTTGCAGACAATCTCGGGATCCACCGAGCCCGAGTCGTTTCCGCATCTGGGCTTGAGCGCCTACGCCCAGGCCCCTGTGGTGGCCGAGCGGCAGCGCGACGCCAACAACCAGATCGCCTTGATCCGCGCCGATGGGCCCATCGTCAGCGGCGAAGGCACCCTGCAGACCATCGGTAGCGAGCGCTTGGTCGGACAGCTGCGCGACCTGCGCCAAGACGAGGCCGTTGAAGCGATCGTGCTGCGCCTCAATACCCCCGGCGGTAGCGCGGTCGCCTCAGAGGCCATCTGGCGCCAGCTCAAGCTTGCGCGCGAGCGCAAGCCGGTCGTTGTCTCCATGGGCAATACGGCTGCCTCGGGCGGTTATTGGATCGCCACCGGCGGCAGCACCATCTTGGCCCAGCCCACGACAGTGACCGGTTCGATTGGGGTGTTTGGCCTCCTGCCCAACCTCCAGAACCTCGCCAACGATAACGGCGTCACCGTCGAGACCATTGAAACCGCCGAGTTAGCCGATATCACCACAGTTGCGCGCCCCAAAACCGAGCGAGAGCTGGCTGTCTACCAGCAGCAAGTCGAGCGCATCTACGACCGCTTTCTCCAGCGCGTTGCCCGATCGCGCGAGCTATCGCGCGAGCGTGTCGCTCAGCTCGCGCGTGGGCGCGTTTGGTCCGGCCGAGCCGCCCAACAGCGCGGCCTGGTCGATCGCTTGGGTGGAGTCGATGCAGCCATCAAAACAGCAGCGCAAGCAGCCGAGCTGGGCCAAGATTGGGCCGTGCGCGTTTATCCCGAGCAGCGCTCGCTGGAGCAACGGATTCTGGAGGCGCTGCTGGGCCAGACTGAGCTAGCGCTGGAACTGCCGCTCGAGCGCCGCTTGATGGGGCAGGCATGGCGCCGCTGGCGCCCAGAAGCCGCCGTGCTGGCAACGCTCAACGATCCCCACGGCGCTTATGCTCGCTTGCCGTTCAAGCTCCAGATCGAGTAGGCTCCTCCGCTCCTTGGAGCGGGAACTCGCGGCTGACCTGCCACTGCTGCCCGTTATGGGCCAGCAGCGTCAGCTGCGAGACAGTAAAGCGCTCGCGCCACTCGCGCTGGCGAAACGCCGGCCAGGCCTGGTGGAAGGCGCGCTCGCTCAAATCGCGGTGCGCGACGGTGATGTGGGGATTGAACGGGCGCTTTTTGGCCTTGGGATCGCTGATGCCCAGCGGATCGGACAGCGAAGCCACCAGAGCTCGGTGGAGGGCTTCCAGCTTGGGGGTCTTGGCAACCGCGACGTAAATAACGCGCGGTGCAAAAGCCCCAAAGCCCGACAGTTGCAGCGCCAGCGCGGATGGCCCTGGGTAAACTGCTGCACGCGTTCCTCGAGGGGGCTCCACTGGGTGACCGGCCAGCGAAACGGGGGCTGCAGCGTTAGGTGAGGCGGTGACTTCAGGGCGTGGCGGCTGCCGTAGGTCCGGGCAAAGTACTGCTCGATCGCTTCGATCTCGCGCGCCACGCGCTTGGGCGGAAGCAGCGCAATCAGGCCCAGGCAGCGATCGCCAGCCACAGCCAGTCCCCTACAATGCCATCAGTTCCTATTTAGCATGCTCTGGCCGTGCCCCTGTTCGTCAAAATCGAGCAAGGCATCGTCGATAAAGCCACCTTCGATCGCTTCGTCCCCGCTCACAAGGCCTACGTGCGCGAGCTCAACCAGCAGGGCCATCGCGCCCGGAGCGGTTACTGGGCCGATGCGGCAGGCGGCATGCTCATCTTTGAGGCGGCCTCGCGCGAAGCCGCCCAGGCCATCGTGGAGCAGGATCCGCTGATCGCCAACGGTTGCGTTCGCTACGAGCTGCACGAGTGGCGCGTTGTCGTGGAATAGCGCGCATGCGGCTTTTGCAGGGGCCAGCGCCCCATGTGTTAGTTTAAAGGCGATCCGGGCTCACGCGATCTCAACGCCCGAACCTTGTCAGGACCGGAAGGTAGCAGCAATAAGGGATGCTTGAGATCGGCGTGAGTTCCGGGTCCTCGCTCTCGGGACTGCCTGCCACTCGCCGCTGTTGCGGCAGCTAACCGGACGCCATGGCGCAATTCGGCAATTGGTTCCAAAAAGCGCTTTATCTGGGCTTGGGCTTGGCCGACTATGCAGGCGAGCGGGCTGGGAGCACGCTGCAGCAGTTGCGCACTAAAAGCCAGCAGCTGGCCGAGGAGCTCGTTGCGCGCGGGGAAATGAGCTCTGAAGAGGCGCGCCAGTTTGTCAACGACATTCTTAAAAACGCCCAACCCGGCGAGGAATCGGATGCAACCAATGCGACAGCGGGACCGCAATCGATCGAAATCCTGACCGAGGAGGATGCAGACGCCAGTTCCTCGGCGTCCCGAACGGAGGATGTCGAGACGCTGCGCCAGCAAGTCGAGGCGCTCCAGCAGGAGTTGCGCCGTCTCAAGCGTCAGTGATCGTTCATGACAGATAGCACCGCGCAGCAGCCGCCTGCAACCGACGCGGCCGCGGCGGAGGCCAAATACGGCGAGCGCCGCATTGCGGAAGCGGAGCTTACCACCTTCCCCAACCCGCGACCGGGGCGGCGCTACCACATTGAGGTAACGCTGCCCGAGTTCACCTGCAAGTGCCCGTTCTCGGGCTACCCCGACTTTGCCACGCTCTATCTGAGCTACGTTCCCGATGCAACGGTAGTCGAGCTCAAGGCCATCAAGCTCTATATCAACGGCTATCGTGATCGCTATATCTCCCACGAAGAGGCCGTCAACCAAGTGCTGGATGATTTCGTTGCAGCCTGCAATCCGCTGGAGGTAACCCTCAAAGGCGAGTTTGCCCCGCGCGGCAACGTGGGCACCACGATTTCAGTCTCCCACCGCAAATCCCAGGCTGAGTGAGCGCTGCCATGGAGAAAGCCGCCCTGCGGCGAACGCTGCTGCACCAACGCCGCTCGCTCCCGGCTGAGGCAGTCCGCGCCCGCAGCGAGCGAATCTGCCAGCATTTGGCTGCTACGCCCACCTTTGCGCAGGCGCAGGCGATCCTGGCTTACTTCAGTACCCGCCAAGAACCGGATCTCAGCCCGCTGTTCGAGTGCCATCCCGATCGCAACTGGGGCTTCCCGCGCTGCGTTGGCGATCGGCTCTACTGGCACTGGTGGCAGCCGGGCGATGCCTGTCAGGTGGGCGCCTACGGCATTTGCGAGCCCCATCCCGATCTGCCAGCTTGCGATCCCAGTGCGGCCGATCTGATTTTGGTTCCAGCGGTGGCGTGCGATGCGCGCGGGTACCGCCTGGGCTATGGCGGCGGCTTCTACGATCGCTGCCTGAGCTCGCCGGCCCTAGCTGCCATCCCCACCGTGGGGATCGCGTTCGATTTTGCCTGCCCTCAGGTCTTGCCTACCGACCCTTGGGATCGGCCACTGAGCGGCGTTTGTACTGAAGCCGGCTGGCGGGTTCCCCTAGCCGGATCGCAGGCCGCCGGGGGCGGCGACCGCAGCGCGCGCTAGCGCCTCCCCGGGAGCGGCGGCCCCCGACCAACCGGCGAGCAATTGCGAGGCTGCTGCCTCGAGGGCCGGAAAGTGAGACGCGTGCCGCAGTGCCACTCGCCACGCAATCGGTATACCGCTCCAACCGCTGTGGCTGCCAGCCAGTGCCCCCGCTAGGGCCGCCGCCAGCGCTTCCCGCTCCCGGGCGCGAGCGGCGCGCGCCACGCAGAGCCGAGCAGCGGTGGGCGTAAGCTGATAGCACTCCCATGCCAGCGCCAGGGCGGCATCCGTGGCCATCGCAAGGGAGCTGGTGGCATTTTCTGAGCTAGCCCCCCCGGGAGCCGAGGCTGCTAGCTCCCGAGTGATCGCTATCCCCCACGCCAGGACTTCCTCCGACGGCTCGCTCGGCTGTTGCCAAAGGCAGGCACCGTCCTGCAAGCGCGCGCGCGCCAGTGCCCAATCGTCGTGAAAGAACAGCGCGATGGGGAGCGTCGCGAGCGCAGCTTCTCCCGGCTGAGCGCAGCCACGCGACTGCAGCAACGCCGGTTGCTCCCGTTGCAGCTCCGCGCAGAGGCCATCCGCGCTCCAATCTCCCCGGGAGCTGAGATAGCGAGCTGTTGCGAGCGCAATTTGCTGCCAAACCGACGGGGCGGCCGCCGCAGAAGCCCATTGCTGCGACCCAATCTGCTCCCCGAGCGCGATTCCCAGTAAGGAGCCGCGGAACCGGTCGAGGAGCGCCAAGGGGGGTGCAGCCGGATCCGGGATCACGGCGAGCGGTGGCGCCGGATGCAGTTGACGAGCGCCTCCAGTCCTAGAACGTAGCTATCGCTCCCGAACCCGGCGATCTGACCGGTTGCAACGGGCGCAATGTATGAGTGATGCCGGAAGGACTCGCGCTGGTAAAGGTTGCTGAGATGGACTTCGACCGTTGGTAAACTCACTGCGGCGATCACGTCCCGCAGGGCAATGCTGGTATGCGTGTAAGCCCCCGCGTTAATAGCAATGCCGTAATGCTGCGTCGGCGCCTGTTGGATTGCATCGACCAAGACCCCTTCGCGGTTGGATTGCAAGCTGGAGACGGTTACGCCTAGTTGTTCGGCGCGCGCTTGTAGCTGTGCCTCAATCCCTGCCAGCGTTACTGTGCCGTAAACGCCTGGCTCGCGCTGCCCCAACAAGTTGAGGTTGGGGCCGTGCAACACCAACACGCTCGTTACCGACGCACCAGCAGTCACGCTGGCTTATCGCCGCTGGCGACGAGCGGCCTCATCATCCGCGCGTACGGTAATGGTTTCGCAATCCGGCTCGCCTTCAGGCCCCAAAAGGGTCTCCAGCAGTTCGCGGGACCACTGCTTGAGTTTCTCCCAAACCTGTTCCAGCAGTTCCAACATTAGAAGAAGCTCCTCTCGAAACGAGCATTGAGCTAGGAAAGCCTGAAGATGCCATTTCTTATTATGGCAATCCGCGCGAACGATCGCGACCTGCCGATGGCTTTCTTAATACGTTAGCACAGCCCCATCAGCCCTAGCGGGCCAGCAACTGGCGCCGCAGCCGATCCAGCGCATGGCGAGTGCAGACCGTTCGGATGGTCGAGCGTCCTCGGGTTTCGCCGGCTCTGAGCTCGCAGCTAAGCCGTTCGCCAGCCGGGGTTGCAAGGCCAATGTAGGCCAGGCCGACGGGCTTGGCTGTCGTGCCCCCGCCGGGTCCGGCAATGCCGGTAATGCTCAACCCCCACGGCGTTCCCAAGCGTTGCGCCGCGCCAGCTGCCATCTGCTCGGCGACGGGCGAACTGACAGCCCCCGATCGGGCCAGCTCGTCCGGATCGACTCTCAGCAGCTGGCGCTTGATCCGGTCCTGATAGGCCACAATGCCGCCCTCAAAATAGGCCGAGCTGCCCGGTAGTGCGGTTAAGGCTTCGCCCAATCCCCCCCCCGTGCAGGACTCGGCAACGCTCACAGTCTCGCTGGCAGCGCGCAGGTACTCGCCCACGACCGAAGCCAGCGTATCGCCATCGGCCCCAAAGCAATCTTGCCCGCCGATGGCGCGCAGCTGCCGTTCGATGGGCGCGATCGCTTCCCAAGCCCCGGCTTCGGTTGGGGCGCGCGCCGACAGGCGCAGGCGCACTTCCCCATTTGAAGAATAGGGGGCAACGGTTGGATGCGAGCGCTGCAGGAGCGATGCTACCCGCTCGGCCAGTTCAGCCTCAGGCGGCCCCCAAAACTTCAGCACCCGGCTGAGGATGACGTGCTGCCCCCATCCTTGTTGCTGCAAGTAGGGAACGGCCGTCTCGCGCCACATGCGCGCCATCTCGGCCGGGACGCCTGGAAAGGTCAGGACGGTCAATCCCGAGCGCGGCTGCCAGATCGCGCCGGAGGCACTCCCGATGGGGTTGTACAAAATCTGGGCGCCGCTTGGCAGCTGCGCTTGCTTGCGGTTGCTGTCGCTCATCTGGCGCCCGCGCCGCGCGTATTTGGTGCGGATATCTTCGAGCAGTTCCGGATGCTCGACCAGCGGTGCCCCAAAGAACTCGGCCACTGTTTCGGTGGTGATGTCATCGGGCGTGGGGCCTAGCCCTCCCGTTAGGATGAGCAGGCTCGAGCGCTCGCTGGCGACAGCTAGCGCCGTTTGCAAGCGTTCGGCGTTGTCGCCAACCGTGGTTTGGTAATAATGCGGAATGCCCAGGCGCGCGAGCTGCTGGCCCAAAAACTGCGCGTTGGTATCGACGATATCGCCCAGCAGTAACTCGGTTCCGATGGAGAGGATTTCAGCGGACATGGTGGTTGCGGGAACGACTCAATCGGCACGATGGCGCGAGCGCGCCTGGCGCCGAGCGTGCCAACTGGCATAGGCCAAAAGACCGGTAGCCCCCAGAACGCAAGCGACTCCGCCGGGTGTCCCAACCAACAGCAGGGCCAGCGCGCCCACCCAGGCCGTTAAGCTGTAGATCAGGATGGCGATCGCGCGCTGCGAAACGCCGGCTGCAAGCAGGCGGTGGTGTAGGTGGCGTCGGTCCGGCTTGAGTGGAGAATGGCCGCGCAGCAGGCGCATCCCGATTACCGCTGACATGTCCCCAATCGGGACCGCCAGGACCAGAAATGGGATCGCCACTGCCGACAGCACGTTCGTTTGCACCAAGCCAATGGCCGCCAAAGCGGCCAAGGTGAAGCCCAAAAAATAAGAACCGGAATCCCCCATAAAAATTTGCGAGGGGTGGAAGTTGTAGCGCAAAAACCCCAAGCTGCTACCGGCCAGAGCCAGACCAACGGGGGCAGAAGCTGGCTCGGCCGTAACGGCGGTCGCAGCCGCCATGACGGCTGCCGCAATCCCCGACATCCCGGCAGCCAGGCCATCCAATCCGTCCATCCAATTAATGGCATTGGCCATGCCCACCAACCAGATAGCCGTAACGGGCAAGTTGACCCAATCCAGTGACAGGTTGGTGCCTGCGATGGACTCGAGCAAAACTGATACAAACCGGACCTCAATCCCCATGGTCCAAACCAAGACGGCGATGGCCATTTGAATGGCCAACCGCAGCATGGCTGGGAGCGAGCGCAGATCGTCAATTAGCCCCACAACAAAAAAAGCCGTTCCGCCCACCAAAAGGACCCAAACCTGCCCCTCCGTTGCTGGTGCCAAATCCTCAAATGCGCCCGCGCCCCATAGCAGCAAAAATGCAGCTAGTACGCCGCCAAAAATGGCAATGCCGCCTAGATTGACGGTTTGGTTTTGATGGTGCTTGCGCTCATCGGGCCGATCGACATTGCCGCTACGCAAGCCTAGAGTTTGCAGCAGCGGCGTTACCACCCAAACCACACCGGCAGCCACCGCAAATGCCAGAACGGAGTAGAGCGGGCCAGACATCACGCAAGCATCTCGGGCAAAGGCGTCAACTCTATCTCACCAAGGGAGAGCGGGCAAACGCTCAGAGATCCCGTTCTGGCGGTGCCGCAATGGTCTTGGGGGCTCCAAGCTCAATCTGGTTGATGGCTCCGTACAAGCGCTGCTTGAACTGGCGCGCCCGCTCTCCCGAGTCGTGCGGTACGCATCTTGGCAGAACTCGGTTTTGAGCGTCTCCCAGTTGCCTTGGGTGGTCCCGGCATAAACTGGGCAAACAATGCAGGTCGGTTTGCTTACTCCGTGGCAGCCCCATCGGACCCTTCGCCATGAGGCGCTGACTGGGCGGAAGGCACCACGTCAGCATCGGCGTTTGCCCGCGGCGGCGACCCCAAATTAACAACGCGCTTGCTGCCAGCAGCGGCAGTGGCATCCATAACGAGCTTGAGCTTGCGAACCGAGGGGTTGATGTCGAAGGCAGCGACGAACTCGACGGTCATCCCGGGCGGGATGGGTTTGGTATAGCTGGCTTTGTCGTATTTAGCTTGCGCAGCCTGTTGAACGCCAGGCGGCTCAGCCTGGTAGCGCCGCCCCTGCTCGTCAACAGTGACAAAGGTGGACCAATACTGGGGGCTCGTTTGTTGGGCCAGGTTCTCCATCTGCCCTTCAATGACCAGAAACTCGCCCACTGGTTGCACGCCGGGCAGCCGCACGTCGCGGCGCAACCGCGTTAGCGTAACGACGCGCTGCTGCAGGCCCACGCGCTCGCCCACCTCAAAGATCCGCTGATGGGCTTCGGGACCAGAGCCACCGGTGGCGTCAGATGCTCCGGCAGGAGGCTCGGCCTCCGTCGCAGCTGGGCTGCCATCAGGCTGAGCTTGAGGCGAGGGTCGCGAGCGCTGCGGCTCGTTCGCTTTGGGGTCCGAGCTGGCCGAACGCGAGGTGGGAGGCGATGGCGGGCGAAGCAACCATGCAATCTCAAAGGCAAACGCACCGGCCAGCAGCAAGCTGCCCACCATCCAACCCATGCGCGCACGCCGACTGGCCTTGGGGAACGGATCCATCGCCGCTTGTTGGCATTCCGGCCAAACCTTAGCGTTTCGACCAGCGCCTGAGCCATACGGCCTGCAATCGCAGCCGGCTTAAAATGACAGCGGCGAGCTGCAAGCCAAGGCCTATGGGGGCGCGATCGCGCCAGCGCTGGCGTCACGGCGCCATTCTGGTGGCCATTATTGCTCTGGGGGCCTTCCTGCGCTTTGGAAACTTGGCGGTCAAACCGCTTTGGTTGGATGAAATTGTGACTGCGCTCATGGCGCTTGGGCGCGGTTACGAGGCCGTACCGGTGGGTGTGACCCTGACACCATCTGAGCTAGAGCGACTGTTTGCACTCCCGCCGGATGGCAACTGCGCAAGAGTAGCCCGCTTGATCGGGACCCAATCGACGCACCCACCGCTATTTTTCTGCCTGATGCATCAGTGGTTGCAGGGGCTCAGCTCGCTCGCGGCATCGCTGGCTTGGAAGTTGCGATCGCTGCCAGCGCTGGGCAGCCTTGTCGCCATTGCGGCTATCTACGCCCTCAATCGCCTTGCGGTTTCGCCACGGGCTGGCTTGGCGGGAGCGGCTGCCATGGCAGTTTCTCCGTTCGGGATTTATCTGGCGCAGGAAGCGCGCCAGTACGGGATCCTGCTAGCGCTCATTTTGCTTGCCCTGGTGGGCATGCTCCAAATTCAACGCGATGCCGAGTGCGGGCGACAGCGGCCGCTCGTGTGGCTGGGCTGGGGAGCTATCAATATTGCCGGCTGCTACACCCATTACTTTTTCCTGTTGGCCTTATTCGCTCAAGCGGTTGTGCTTATCGTGCAGCTGTATCGCCATCCCAGCCATCTGGCTGCATTGGGAGGCACCCTCGCTAGCATCGGCCTGGCTTATTGGCCTTGGATACCTTACTTGCTGCAGCACTACGGCGATGCTAAGACCGGCTGGCTGCCCGAGCCCGACTTGCTCGGGCCGCTGTACCGCACGCTGGCGGGCTGGATCGTCATGGCTGTCATGCTGCCGCTGGAGCGGCAACCGTTGGGCATTCAAATTGCGTCAGGAGCAGCCATGCTTGCGTTTGCCGGGTGGCTGGCCTGGCAGATCGCAGCAGGGATGCGACGGCTCTGGCGGCAGCCAGCAACCCGATCGGCCATTCAATCAATTGGTGGTTTTGCAGTCGCCGTTTTGCTGCAGTTTTTGGCCCTCATTTACGGGCTCGAGCGCGATACGAGCGTCGCTTTTCGGTATAACTGCATCTACTTTCCGGCATTTTGCGCTTTGGTGGGCGCTAGCTTGCAAGCCCAGTGGAACCAACTATCCCAGTACTCCCTAAGGCGATTGCGGCCGCGTTTCCCCGCTCGCACTACTTTGGTGGTTGCGGTCGGCATTGTAAGCTCCCTAGTCGTCATAAGCGATCTAGCTTTTGCCAAGCCCTACTTGCCCGCTCGGGTCACATCTCAACTCGAGCGAGCTCCCGAGCCGCTGATGCTGGCCATGGGCTATCGGCACCCGCTGGGATTGGCTCGCAGCTTGAGCTATGCCTGGGCGCTTAACGGCGCGGCCGACTCGAGCGAGACGCAATTTGCCCTGTTTGAGCTTGAGGGCGATGGTAGCCGCATCTGGCAGAGGGTGAGCGATCTCTCAGATGCCCCCCAGAGCCTTTGGGTGATGCTGCCCGATCTGGAGCGCGCCGATTATCCGCCCGTGCTAACGGTTGGTGCGCGTCCCTGCCAACGGCACGAGCGGGCATATCACCGCTTGATGGGTTGGAGCGTGCCTATTGCTTATCAGCGCTACAGCTGCGATCGCGGAACCGATATCCGGCAGGGCCAGTCCTCGCTCAGTGCTGCCGCTCCATGGCCCCGCAATTGGTTGTAAGCAGCAACCCAAACGGGTTAACGTGCTAGTTTCATTCTGCTGTTAGCGGACTGCCCCACCATGACCGCGCAACTCCGCTCAAGCCTACCGGCAGATCTCGACAGCGACCGGCTCCCGCAGCATGTAGCAGCGATCATGGACGGCAACGGGCGGTGGGCGACGCAACGGGGCTTATCGCGCATCGAAGGCCACCGTCAGGGTGTCAAAGCGCTGAAAGCGCTGCTGCGCTGCTGCAAGGACTGGGGCATCGGGCAGCTAACGGTCTATGCTTTCTCCACGGAGAACTGGCACCGCCCCGCCACCGAAGTCGATTTCCTGCTGGGCCTATTCGAGCGCCAATTGCAAGCAGAGCTCGACGAAATGGATCGCGAGGGCGTGCGCATCAACTTTATTGGCAACCACGAGGCCCTATCGCCTTCGCTGCAGTCGCGCATGCAGCAAGCCAGCGCGCAAACGGCCCAAAACCAGGCCATCCGCTTTAACGTTGCCATCGACTACGGCGGCCGCCAAGATATCGTTCGGGCTTGCCGCCGCCTGGCCCATCAGGTTGCCGCCGGCGAACTCTCCCCCAATGCCATTGACGATGGCTGCGTGGCGCAAGCGCTCGATACGGCGGGCATGCCCGAGCCCGACCTGCTGATTCGCACCAGCGGCGAGATGCGGTTGAGCAATTTTCTGCTCTGGCAGATTGCCTACGCCGAAATCTACGTAACCGAGACGCTCTGGCCGGATTTCGATCGCGGCGACTTCCACCGGGCCCTTGCCGCCTACCAGCAGCGCCATCGCCGCTTCGGCAAGCTGTGACGAGCCGGCTGCCAGCCGCCCAGCCCTGCCATTACCCTAGAGGACATCCATTTTGCGGCCATTCATGCCTCGCTTCGCTCGCTGTGCCGTCCGCTCCCTAGCCAGTCTGCTGGTGGTTTTGCTATTGGGATGGGGCGGACTGCCGGCCCAGGCATGGGGGCAGCAAGCTGCCTCCGACCCCATTCAGGCCTCGCTGGAGCGCGTTCGTGATCGCGTTATCGAGTACGAGCTAGCCAACGGCATGCGGTTCCTGATTTTGCCCGATTGGGAAGCGCCGGTCGTTTCGTTCGTGACGTATGCCGATGTGGGAGCAGCCAATGAGCCCGAGGGCAAAACCGGGGTCGCTCACTTGTTGGAGCATTTGGCGTTTAAAGGGACCGAGCGCATCGGAACGCGCAACTACCCCAAAGAAAAACCGCTGCTAAAGCGCCTGGACCGCTTGTTTGACCGGATCCAGGCTGCCCAAGAAGCCGGCAACTCGCAAAAAGCCAAGCGGCTGCAGCAACAATTTCAGCGCGTACAGGCCCAGGCAGCCGAGTACGTGGTGCCCAACGAGTTCAGCCAAATCGTGCAACGGGCTGGCGGCGTGGGGCTCAACGCCGCCACCTCGGCCGACTACACCATGTACTTTTACAACCTGCCAGCCAACAAGCTCGAGCTGTGGATGTCGTTGGAGTCAGAGCGGTTCCTCGAGCCGGTCTTTCGCCAGTTTTATAAAGAAAAGCAAGTCGTTTTGGAAGAGCGCCGCCAGCGGGTAGAGAACTCGCCCATTGGCAAGGCGATGGTGGAATTTCTAGAGACTGCTTACACTGACCATCCCTATGGGCAGCCTGTCATTGGCTACGAGCGCGACTTGCGCCAGCTGCGACGGCAGGACGTTCGCGAGTTTTTCCAAACCTACTACACGCCCGGGCAGCTCATCGGCGCTGTTGTGGGAGATGTCGATCCGGCGGAAGTGAAGCAGCTCGCCCGAACGTATTTTGGGCGCTACCCCTCGCAGGCCGATCTGCCCCCAACGGGCAACCTCGAGCCCGAGCAGCAGCAACCGCGCGAGGTGACGCTGCGGCTCCCCTCGCGCCCGTGGTACCTGGAGGCCTACCACCGCCCTGCCATCGACAATCCCGACCATGCCGTTTACGAGATCGTCACCCGGCTGTTGAGCGGCGGTCGCACCTCCCGGCTCTACCAGTCGCTGGTGCAGGAGCAGCAGCTAGCCCTCAACGTAGAAGGGATTAGCAGCTTTCCGGGCGAGAAATTTCCCAGCCTTATCCTGTTCTACGGCCTGACAGCCCCTAATAGCAGCGTCGATGCGCTAGGCCAGCAGATGCGCGCCCAAATCGAGTGCCTCAAGACCGAACCGGTCACCGCCGCCGAGCTCGAGCGGGTCAAAACGCAAGCTCGGGCGGAGCTAGTACGCTCGCTGGACTCCAATCGCGGCATGGCGCGGCTGCTGGCCGAATTTGAGGGCAAAACCGGCGACTGGCGCAACCTATTCGACGAGATTGAAGCCATCGCCCAAGTCACCGCCCAAGACCTCCGGCGCGTGGCCCAGGAGACCTTTCAACCCCAAAACCGCATCGTCGGGCGCATCCTGCCCGAGAGTGCGGATTCATCCAACGAGTGAGCGGCGGCCATGGCAATCGCAAGCACTAACCGAACGGTTAAGACCCTGAGCTGGATCGGGCTAGGGATCGTCCTGGCCCTGCTGTTGGCGTTCGGCCGAGGAACGATCGCCTCTCAAGCGGAAGCCGCCACCCCCAAGCACTACACCGAACTCTCGTTTCCGCCCCAACCCGAGCCGGCACCGCCCGATTGCGAGCGCTACCAGCTCGATAATGGCATGACCGTGTATTTGCTGCCCGATCGCGACTTGCCCTTGGTGAGCGGCCGGGCGTTCGTTCGCACCGGCTCGCGGCTGGAGCCGGCCAATAAGGTAGGGCTCGCCGAGCTCGCGGGCAAAGTTCTGCGCACCGGCGGCACGCAGCAGCACGCGCTGGACGAGCTCAACCGCATGCTGGAGCGGCGAGCTGCCTTGATCGAGACCAGCATTGGCACCACGCGCGGCGAGGCCAGCTTTGAGGCCCTGCGTCCCGATCTGGATGCGGTACTCGATTTATTCGCCCAGGTTCTGCGCCAACCGGCCTTTGCCCCCGACAAGATCGCGCTAGCCAAAACGCAAAAGCGCGGGGAAATCGCGCGGCGCAACGACGAGGCCGGCCGCATTGCCGCGCGCGAATTCAGTGAGTTGGTCTATGGCGATAGCAGCCCCTATGCCCGCATTGCCGATTACGCAACGCTCAACAACATCTCGCGCACGGACATCATCGATTTTTACCAGACCTACTTTCGGCCGGATAACATCATCTTGGGCGCGATCGGCGACTTTGAGGTGGCGGCCATGCGCAATCGCATTGCCCGAGCCTTTGGCGACTGGGAAGCGCCAGCTGCCGAGCCCAGCCCGACCGTCCCGGCTGCCGGTCAGGCTCGCGATGGCGGCATTTTTGTCGCCGAGCAGTCGCAGCTCACCCAAAGCTACATCCGCTTGGGACACCTGGACGGGCAGTACGACAGCGAGGACTACCCAGCCCTGGATGTCATGAACGAGGCGCTCAACGGCTTGGGCGGTCGGCTGTTCGACCGGCTGCGATCGCAGCAGGGACTGGCCTATTCCGTTTCCGGGAAATGGAACCCCAGCTACGATTACGACGGGATGTTTGTTGCCGGCGGGCAGACTCAATCCCAGCAGACAGTGCCGTTCATCCGATCGCTGCGCTCGGAGCTAGAGCGCATGCAGCGCGAGCCGCTCCAGGAGGAGGCGCTGGAGGGCGCCAAAAGCACGATCCTCAACGCGTTCCCGTTTGAGTTTGAGGATCCCAGCCAAACGCTGGCGCGGCGGATGCGCTACGACTACTACGATTACCCGCCGGATTTTTTGTGGCAGTACCGGCGCGGGGTAGAAGCGACAACAGCCGAGGATGTCTTGCGCGCGGTGCGCGAGTCGCTGCACCCCGAGCGCCTGGTAACCCTAGTCGTGGGCAATCCCGATGCCATTGAACCTGGGCTCGAGCAGCTAGAGCAACCGGTCCAAACGCGCGATATTACCCTTCCCCAGCCGCGCCAGCAGCAGCCCATGCTGCCATCGCCGCAACTGCAAAGCGAGCCGGCCTCAAGCGGGATGCCAAACGAGCTCGATGGGGCTGCCCCACTCGAGCTGCAACTGGGATTGGGCGCTGCCGCCGTTGACGGCTAGCTCCACCCAGCCGTGGCTACCCTCTAGCGCGAGCAACTCGCCTGCCGCCCGATCGCTGTAAGTCCGCGCGCTGGGAATATCGCAACCGGCCGCACGGGCCCACCAGTGGCGATCGCGCACGGCTTGCCCGGCCACGTTGGTAATGAGGTTGCCAAAGGCATCCACGTACTGAATGCAGCCGGCGATGCCGGTGGCTGTGGCCTGCTGCTCGGCCAGCGGTAGCTGCACGAGGGCGTCGGGGGCAAGGCGCTCGCCCAACTCAGCCAGGGGCGTGCCGCGTGCCAGGTGGGCGCCGACCGGCGCAAAAATGTCGCGACCGTGGAAGGTGGCACTGGGGGAGCGCGTGCGCCAGTAGGCCGGCTCGGTCAACGTGACGGCAGCTTGCGGCGGATAAAGCGCCAGCAGGCCGCCCAACAAACCGTTGTCCGGGCCAACGGCAAAGCCACCTTCAAAGGCAACGGCAATGCCACGCCGCTGGCTGCCCACCCCCGGATCCACCACGGCCACGTGCACGGTCGCCTCGGGAAAGTAGGGCGCGGCGCTGGCGAGCGCAAAGCGCCCGGCTGCCACGTTTTGCGCGGGCAGCTGGTGGGTCAGATCGTGAATGGGGACGTGCGGATCGGTGGTCGCGATCGCGCCTTTCATGATGCCGACGTAGGGATCCTGCAGCCCAAAGTCGCTCAGCAACGTCACCGGATGCCTCGCGGGCATAAGCGCCTCCGAGCGCTACGCTACGGGGCCGAGCGCGACTGCCGGGCGCGCTCGGCGTAAACGGCCTGCACGCAGTACCAGTTGAGAAAGATCCGGGCCAGTTCGTGGGCCAGCCCCGAGCGGCCGCGGGCGATCAGCCACTGCAACAGCGGAGCCATGGTGCGCTCGTTGAGCCGGCCGCCCAGCGACAGCAGCCCCCAAAGGCAGCGGTGCAGTGGGGTCATCTGCACCATGAGCCGCACTTGCCAAGTGGGATGCTTGCGATAGAACAGCACGCCCATGCGCCCGCGCTGGACCTCCCGCTCGATCAGCGCGGGGATCTGCTCCAGCCGAAAGGGTGGGTGCCAGTGATAGCCCACGGCCTGGGGGCACTTGATGAGCTTGAGCCCCAGTTGCTTGAGCCGGACGCCCAACTCCAGATCTTCCCAACCGTAGTGCTGGAAGCGGGTATCGAACAAACCCGCTCGCTCCAGCCATGCGCGCGCGATCGCGACGTTGCCGGTAGCAAAGTAAGCAGCCGAGACATCGGTGAGCTTGTAGGGCTCGGCCATGGGATCCGCAAAGTTGCTGGTGTTGACTACGCGGCCGTAGGTAAACGCGCGGGCGCTGCCCGTTTGGGTAAGGGCGCAAGCGTGGGCGTGCAGGAATTGCGGCACGACCACCAGATCGCTATCGATAAAGACGATGGTATCGCCGCGCGCTGCCCGCACGCCTCGGTTGCGAGCGACAGCCGGCCCCTGGTTGGCTTGCACCAGCGTTCGCACGTGTGGGAGCTCCCGAGCAGCGCTGGCCAGCCAGGCTGAGGTGCCGTCGGTGGAGCCGTCATCGACCACCACGACTTCGTAGTCCTGGAGCGGGCTGCCCGCAGGAACGGACTGCCGCTCGAGCGCGCGCAAGCACTTTTGCAGGATAAGCTTGCGGTTGTAGGTCGGGATGACGACGCTAGCGTACACGGGAAAGTCAGCAGTGCCCCTGAACGGGCTCGAACAGCGAGCTACCGGTCGATTCAAACAGGCGCCGGTACAGCCGCAAGGCCTGGCCGTCCGTCATGCCGGCCAGGTAATCGCAGATGGTGCGAGCGTAGCCGGCCTCGCCCGCCGCTTGCTGCTCGAGCTGGGGGCGCATGGCCCGCGGGAACAGCTCGAAGCGCTGCTTGCCGGCACTGGGATCGGCATTCTCCAGCAGTACCCGGAACAGGCGCGAGAGGATCTCGCGGCCTTTGTAAGCCAGGGTGGTGGTGCGCTCGTCCAGGATGATGAACTCCAGTGTCAGCGCCTTAAAGACGGCGCATTCCTGCCGGATGTCCTCGGGGACCGCTAGGGTGTAGTCAAACGGGCCTTCCGGGCGTTGAGTAGGGACGATCCGGATGCTGGAGACAAAGCGATCGATATAGTAGCCGGTCACTTCGCGGATGGTGGCATCCGGTTGGTCCAGGCGTCCCTTGAGCTCGCCTAGGATGGCAACGACGCGCTCGCGCGTCAGGTTATCCGGAACCGCGGTGAGCTGCAGGCGGTACCATACCCAATCGGCAATGCGCTCGAGCGGCATGGACGGCAGCAGAAAGCCGCTCTGCAACCCATCCTCCATGTCGTGGACCGAGTAGGCGACATCGTCGGCCCAGTCCATCAGCTGGCAAGCGATCGTGCGGGGTGGCGGGCGATCGCGGTGGGCGGCATCGAGGAGCTGGTGCGCGCTGCCGCGGAACAGCCAGGCCTCGCAGCGGTCGGCGTCCTCCTCGTAGAGGAACTTACCGGCGCCGGCACTGCGCCGGTAGGGATATTTCAACACGCTCAGCAGGGTCGCCCGCGTGAGGTTAAGCCCGGCATAGGCCTTGCTTTTTTCCTCCAGGCGGGTCAGCAGGCGGAATGTCTGCGCGTTGCCCTCAAAGCCGCCGTAGAGGTGCATGAGCTCATCGAGCACCGTCTCGCCGGCGTGCCCGAACGGCGGATGGCCTAGATCGTGCGCCAAGCAGGCTGCTTCCACCAAACTGCCGGGCAGCTCGGTCATTTTGGCCAGGGCGCGCCCGATTTGGGCAACCTCAATGGAGTGGGTGACGCGCGTGCGCAAAAACTCGGCTTCGCCGGGGGCAAAAATCTGCGTTTTGCCCTGCAGCCGCCGGAACGTCACGCTGTGGATGATGCGATCCCGATCGTGCTCGAATGGCGAGCGGCAGTCAGCGGCATCGGCGCGCTCGACGGCCGAGAGGCGCTCGGTCGCCCAGGGATCGTCCGCCTTGCGCTCGGCCCAATCCATAGCGGGCGTTGTAACGGCGTTGGAGCGGCTCAGCAAGCGCCGCTTGGCCCTAGCTTAGCGTTGCTCTAGAACCACGCCAGCTGCAGCGGCAACGGCTGCGCCCGCTCTTACCAGGGGGCTACCGTGATGCGCCGGCCGTTCTCAAGGCGACCTTCGGGAACGGTCACGCCCAGATTTGATGCCAGCCAGCGGGCAGCCAACCGCCGGTGGCAAAAGCCTTGGGGCGATTCAAAGCACAGTAGGATGGGCTCGGCCCCCGCGGCCAGCTCGTACAGCTCGGCCCACACGCGCTCGGGATCGAGAGCATCCAGAATGGTGCGATAGCGCGATAGGTAGGTGGCTCGGCTGACGGATTTGAACCATTTGCCGGGAGCCAGGGGCCAGTAGCGCCGGTAGCGGGTGCGGTGGGGCATACCCCGGCTGATGCAGATTGCCCCCGGCGTCTCGGGCGGCGTCACGGCGTAGTAGCTAGTGAGCATGGCAGGCGGCTAGCGGGTCTGGAACGCATTCTGGACCATGCGGCGCTCGCAGCGTTGCGCGGCGCGCTCGAGCTCGGCAATCTCACCGGCCGATAGCGACCATCCCAGTGCGCCCAGGTTTTCGCGCGCCTGCTGGGCGCTTTTGGCCCCGGGAATGGGAATGGTGCCTTGGCAGAGGCACCAGTTGAGCGCGACTTGCGCCTGGCTTGCTTGGCGTTCCGCCGCGATCGCCGCCAGCGCCTGCAGCAGCGGGCGGATGCCGGGCAACAAGCGCCGAAACAGCGGCCGCCGCAACCCAACCAGTAGGGGGCCTGCCTCGCGGTACTTACCGGTTAGCAACCCCAGCGCCAGCGGGCTGTAGGCAATGACCCGGATGCCGCGCTCGCCGCACAGCTCGCGCACCTCTGCGGCCATGGGGCCGTTCGATAGCAGCGAGTACTGGATCTGCAGCGTCGCGACGGGGGCACCGCACTCGGCCAGCTTGCGATGCGCCCGCTGCAGGCCCCTCGGGCCGTAGTTGGAGAGGCCCACGGCAGCGGCCATCCCGTGCTGGTAGCAGTCGGCCAACCCGCGCAGCAGCGGTCCTTCCTGCCAGGGGGCGTACTGAGCCGGCGACCAATGCAGCTGCACCAGATCCAGTTTGTGGCCCAAACGCGCCGCTGAGGCCCCACCGGCCCGGAGCAGCGCGCGCCGCGTCAGCCGCCACGGATAAGCAGCCAGCTTGGTGGCCAGGCAAATCCGGTCCCGGTTGGGACCGCGATAGGCTTGCCAAAATTGGCCCAGCAGCCGCTCGCTGCGGCCGTTGCGCCGCCCAATGCCGTAGGAATCGCCAGAGTCAAATAGCGTCGCGCCGCCGCGGACGCAGGTCTCAAAAGCCGCCTGCAATTGCGGATCCAGGCGCTCGTCGTAGTTCCAGACCAAGCGGTTGCCCCAAGCCCAGGTGCCGCAGCCCATGGCCGGTAGCGGCAGGATGCCATTAGAGGTAACCTGGCTGCTCATGCTGCCGCACGCTCGCGCCTCGCCACGCCCGTAAGGGGTAGGGTTGCTTCGGGTGGCATTGACATTGCCTGAATCGCAGCGCCCCATTGACCCCAATCGGATTCTGCCAACTCCCGGTTGCGGCCTGCCAGCAACTATCAAAGGGAATGCAAACCGGCACCCAATAAGGCGCGAGTTGCTTGCCTCGAACATTACTAGGGCTCGAATGACAGGCGCGCGATCGCGGGGTCGTGGTCGCTGCTAGCGCCCCGAAAGCCAGCGTTGAGGTGGACGATGTCGGCCTGCGCAGCTTGCGCCAGCGCATCGCTGACCAAGATGTGATCCAGGGTCTGGGCGTTGCCCTGGAAGATATACGAGTAGCGCTGCGGGCGCGGGAGTGTCTCAGTCAGATTGCGCAGCGCGTCGCCTTTGAGGGTTTGCAGTGGCGGCGAGAAGGCAAAATCGTTCAAATCGCCCAAAACCACAATATTGGCATCGGGATTGATCGCCAGCAGCTCGTTGGCGAAGCGGTTGACGGCCTTTGCCTGCGCGTTGCGCTGCTGGCGCGATGGCTGCGGCGGGGGCTGCTCGGCCCCAAAGAGCGGGGCATCACCGCCTTTAGAGACAAAGTGGTTGCCAATGACAAACAGGCGCTCGCCGTTGAAGCGGAACTCGGCCGCAAGCGGCTTGCGGCTGTCCTCAAAGGCCGGGCTGGCCGGTTCAATGCGGCCGGGGCAGAGCGAGAGCGCAGCGCGCTCGCCCTCTGCCCTGACCGCAGTTGCTGTCGTTGCGTCTCCTTTAGGGCGCTCGGCCAGCGCGATCCGATCCGGCCGGTAGAGCAATCCCACGCGGATGTTGCCGCCCGGTTGGCCGCCGTCTCGACCGTCAGCGGGCGCAATGTCGGTAAAGGCGTAGCGCGGCCCCTGAGCTGTCCCGATGGCCTCAATGAGCTGGCGGTAGGTGGCATCGGCGGCGACTGTGCCGTCGTCGGTTGGGCCGCTATTATCCTGCACTTCCGCTAGCGCCAGAACCTCGGGCGCCTTGAGCCCCTCGACGATTTGGGCAGCCAGCGCCTCAAAGTGATCGCCGTCGCCGGGATCGAGATTCTCAACGTTGAAGGTCGCAACCCTCAAGCGCTCGGCTGCCCCACTCAAATCGCTGCGCTCGCGCGCCAGCTCGGCAGGTGCCAGATCCGGAAGCGGCTGGGTGGCCAGCAACTCAAAATGGCCCCGGTTGTAATCCAAAACGCCCGTGATGGGACCGGCAAAGCGATCGCCGACTGCTGCTGCCGGCATGCCTCCTACTAATTCGCCGTCGATCCCAATTCGCTCTGGGTTGAAGTCGTTGGGGTCAACCGCAACGCCTCCCTGCCAGGTCTGAGGCTGGGCATCGCGGCCGCCATCGGCCAGCACGACTGCGCGATCGCCGCGCGTTGGCCCCGTGACGAGGGCGCTGTCAACGCGCACGCGCATGCCTTCCAGGCTTTCGTAGAAATCGATCCCGTCCTGGCGGGGCTCGAAGGCGCTCAGGCCGTCGTCATCGATGGTGCGAGCGGGCGGCTTGCGGCCGCTACGGCCGATCACGGTTGGCTCGGGCAAAGCCTTGCCGCTGGCGGTGACCATAACGGTGGCCGCATCCTCAGACGCATCGATTTCGGTCACGGTCAGATCCCGGTCGCGATCGCTACGCAAGTACTCCTGCGCCGTCCCCATCACGCTGACGGCATCAGCCACCTCGACCGCTGGCGGCTCGGCGGTATAGACAAAAATGCCGTCTGAGGTGGCCGGCTTGCCATCGGGGGTGGGGGCCTGCATGAAAAAGCCCTCCTCGGTCGTGGCAGTGGCAATACCGGGGACCTCAGCCACGCGCTCGCCATCGAGCGGCGTCCGGTGCCCTGCGCCCTGAATGTCGGGGATGCGGGTGGAGCCCGATTGGGCGCAAGCAGGGGCACTTAGAAGGCCCAATCCGAGCACTGCGGCCAGCAACAGCGTTGTCCAAAAGCGATAGGGGAAATGGCGCATGGGGCGAGGCAATTGCAGCAGCCTGATGCTAGCCCACGGTTGCAACGGCAGAATCTGCTAGCTTGCCGCGGAGCCGATCGCTAGAGGCCGGGCAACCTTGGGAGGCCACTACGACGCCATTGTCATTGGCGCGGGGGCCATGGGCAGCGCCGCTGCCTACTATCTCGCGTGCCGCCAGCAGCGCGTCTTGCTGCTGGAGCAGTTCGAGCTCGACCATCGCAACGGCGGTTCCTACGGGCCCTCGTGCATCATCCGCTATGCCTACGACCGGCCGCACTACATCGCACTCATGAAAGCGGCTTACCCGCTGTGGCAGGCCCTGGAGGCCGAAGCCAGCGAGACGCTCTATACCCGCACCGGCGGCATCGACTTTGGCGATCCCCGGCAGCCAGCCTTCCAGCGCCTGGAGCGCAGCATGGCGGCAGCGGGCATCCCGTACGAGGCGTTTGAGGCGACGGAAGCGCGCCGGCAGTTTCCGCAGTTTCGCTTTGACGACGGCATGCGCGTTCTGTACCAGCAAGCGACCGGATGGCTGGCGGCCTCGCGCTGCGTGCGCGCCCACGTGCGCCTGGCGCAGGCACAGGGCGCAACCCTGCTGGAGCGCACGCCCGTCAGCGACATTGCCGTACGCAATGGCAGCGTTGCAGTGCAGACCCGGACCGAGACCTATACGGCCGGCCGGTTGGCGATTGCGACCGGGAGCTGGGCGCGGCCGCTGCTTGCCCGGCAGGGCGTGACGCTGCCGCTGGCCGTGATGCCGGCGCAGTTGGGGTTTTTCCAGCCCCGGGCGCGCACCCTGTTTGATAGCGCTCGCTGCCCGGTATTTCTGGGCCATCTCGATGGCGAGTGGGGGCAAAAGCCCTACGGCATCCCCGCCCACGATGGCTGCGGCGTTAAGCTAACGACGCTCTATGGCTGGGACACGGTGGCCTCACCCAGCGACGCGGATCGCAGCCCCGATCCGCACTGGGAAGCCCGCATGCGCCGTTTCATTCGCCGCTACGTCCCGGAGGCCAACGGCCCGCTCCGCTCGACGCGGCGATGCCGGTACGCCATGACCCCCGATTGCGATTTCGCCATCGATACGCTGCCGCAGGCGCCGCACGTGGCCTTTGCCACTGGCTTCTCCGGCCACGGATTCAAGTTCTCGACCTTGGTGGGCAAGGTGCTGGCCGAGCTCGTCACCAGCAGCGAGACCGAGCACGATATTGGTCCGTTTCGGGCCACCCGCTTTGGGGCGTCCGCCACCTCGCCCTAGTCCCCGAGTGTGCCGCTACGATTGGGGCAGGCGTTTTGAGGCCTAAGCGGCGCGCCATGGTGACCGAGCGCGAGAGCCAGCTCCCCACCTTCCGCCACCCCGAGCTCTGGGAACAAGCGCTCACCCACCGCTCCTACGGTCACGAGCATCCCAACTGGGGCGATGACAACGAGCGCTTGGAGTTTTTGGGCGATGCCGTGCTGGGCTTTTTGGTGGGCAAGCTGCTCTACGAGCGCTATCCCGACAGGCGCGAGGGCGAGCTCAGCCACCTGCGCGCGGCGCTGGTTAACAACCAGCACCAGTTGGCCGAGCTGGCCGTACAATTGGGCCTCGATCACTGGGTGCGGCTGGGCAAAGGCGCCGAGCGGCAAGGCAGCCGCCACAATCCCGAGATCCTGAGCGATACGTTTGAAGCGGTCGTGGGGGCTTACTATCTCGATGCGGGCATTGAGGCGGTTGAGGCGTTCCTACAGGTGCTGTTTTTACCCCTAGCCGAGCGGGCTGCCAGCCGCGCCGGTCCCGATATCAACGCCAAGGGCCGGTTGCAGGAGTGGGCGCTGGCCCGTGCGGGCGAGCTTCCGCACTACGCGATCGTCAGCGAAGCCGGGCAGGACCATGCCAAGCAGTTTGCAGCCGAGGTGCGCATCGCCGGCGAGCACTACGGCACGGGGAGCGGCCCCAGCAAAAAAGCGGCCGAGAAGGCCGCTGCGCGCGCTGCGCTGGAGGCGGTTGCCGGGGCCGGCAGCGCCAGCGAGTGACCCCAGCCGCCGGCAGCGCAACTTTGCGGGCACCGAGCGCCGCTCAAGCGGGAAGCCCCTCAACGGAACCGTTCCCTGGAATGACCTCGCCAATCGGCCAGGCCCCCAAATCGCGCGCGCGAAACCACTGCAACGCCGCCTCCGCACCTTCGGCCGGCACAAGGACAACAAAGCCGATTCCCATGTTGAAGGCCTCGAACATGGCCACCTCGCTGACATCGCCGGCTTGGGCCAGCCAGCGAAACACCGGCGGAACGGGCCAACTGTCGCGCTCGAGGGCGATCGCTTGGCCTGCGTTGAGGCAGCGGGGTAGGTTCTCGGGCAGGCCGCCGCCGGTGATGTGGGCCATGCCGCGGATCTCCATGTCAGAACACAGGGCTTCAAGGATGGGGCGAACGTAGATTGCGGTGGGGCGCAGTAGGGCTTCGCCCAGACACTCGCCGCCCAACAGGCTGGGGCAATCCTGCCAAGACCATCCCCCGCGCTCGACGATCCGGCGGATCAGGCTGTAGCCGTTGCTGTGCGGCCCCTGGCTGGCCAGCCCGATGGCAACATCGCCCGTACGGACCTGGCTGCCGTCCAACCGCCGCGATCGCTCCACCACGCCCACGCAGAACCCGGCCAGATCGTAGGCGCCGGCTGGGTAAAAATCGGGCATTTCGGCCGTTTCGCCGCCGAGCAAAGCGCAACCGCTAGCTTGGCACCCCTGCGAGATCCCCTCGACGACGCGCGCCAGCCGCTCCCGATCCAGCTGGCTGGTGGCCAAATAATCCAAAAACAGCAGCGGTTCGGCACCGGCAGTCAGGACATCGTTGGCGCACATGGCCACCAAATCGATCCCCACCGTCTCGTGCCGGTCCAGGGCTTGGGCCAGCTTGAGCTTGGTGCCCACGCCATCCGCGCCCGAGATCAGCATGGGCTCGCGGTAGCCGCTGGGGAGATGGCAGCCCGCGCCGAAGTGGCCCACTCCACCCGCCACCTCCGGGCGATGGGTCTGGCGCAGCAGGGCTCCGATGCGGTCGACGAAGGCGCGCCCGGCTTCGAGATCGACCCCAGCTTCCCGGTAATCCATGCCCGCTCGCTCCCGGATGGTTGCCTGCGGCGCGATTCTAGCTCGCCTGCGTGGTGGATGTAGCAATTGCATCAGCCATCCCGGATGGCATTACTTGTCGCCTCTGATACGGTCTTCTGCCAGTGCCATTAGGCTTGTTTAAGTCGAATTGCCTAAGCCTACGGATAGAGTACGTCTCTAACCTGGGTAGGAACTTTTTCCACCACCGTCCCATCTGCGGCAAACGTGAAACGAACGTGAAGCACGTTTTAGGAGGAACGGAACGTGAAACGCCAAGTGTCTCGACGCCTGACGATTGCCGTACTAACGGCTGCCCTTGGCAGCGTTGCGGCTGCGGACAGCAAGCGCTCGCCGGCACTGGCTGCGGCTAGCGGCGAGAGCGCCAGCCCGCCAGCCGCTGCGCCATCGCAGGCAGTTGCCGATTCGGCAGCGACAGAGCCCGGCTTCCAGGTCGCTTCCACAACGCTGCGGGGTCGCGCTTCCTGGTACGGTCCCAAATTCCACGGCCAGCGCACCGCCAGCGGTGAGGTCTTCAATCAGTGGGCGAAAACCGCGGCGCACAAGTCGCTACCGCTAGGGACGCGGGTGCGCGTCACCAACCTGCGCAACGGCGAATCGATCGTGGTGCGCATCAACGATCGCGGTCCCTACGTGGCCGAGCGCATCATCGATCTCTCGCGCGGTGCTGCCCGCGCCATCGGCATGGGCGGGACAGCGCCCGTTCGCGTGCAGGTGCTGGGCCGCTAGCAGCCAACCGGACTCGGCGCTAAGAAGCAGCCGGCGTGCGCCTAGAGCATGCCGGCTGCTGCCATTAAATTGGGATCGGGCATCCCGCGCTAGCGGGCAGCCAAGTGCTGCAAGCGATTGCAGGAGGGCTCGTGCGGCTATTCGAGACGGTGGCCGGTCTGCGCGCTGAGTTGGCCTGTCACTGGCAGGGCAAAAAGCTGGGGTTGGTGCCTACCATGGGGGCGCTGCACGCCGGCCATCGCCACTTGATCTCGCGCGCGGTTGCCGATAATGAAGGCGCCATCGTCAGTATTTTCGTCAATCCGCTGCAGTTTGAGCCCGGCTCGGATTGGGAGCGCTATCCGCGCTCGCTGGCCCAGGACTGCGAAGTTTGCCAGCAGCTGGGGGTGGATCTGGTCTTTGCCCCCACAGCCCGCGACCTCTATGGCGAGAAGGTGGCAGCGGAGCCGGCGGCGCACTCGGATGGACTGACCCAGATCGTGCCCCCATCGGGGATGCTGGCAGTCATGTGCGGGCCGGTGCGAGCGGGCCATTTTGAAGGCGTGGCCACCGTGGTGACCAAACTGCTCAACATCGTCCGGCCGAGCGTGGCTTACTTCGGCCAGAAAGATGCCCAGCAGTTGGCGATCGTGCGGCGCTTGGTGGCTGATTTGAACTTGCCGGTCGAGATCCGGGCCTGTCCCATCATCCGGGAGCCGTCGGGCTTGGCCGTGAGTTCGCGCAATCAATACTTGAGCGAGCGCCAGCAAGCGCAAGCGAGCGCGCTGGCTCAAAGCCTGCAGCGCGCCCGGCAGCGTTTCGAGCAGGGGACTGAGACGCGCTCGGCACTCGTCCGCGAAGTTCGGCAGGCGCTTGCCGGAGTAACCGAACTCGAGCTGGAGTACGTCGAGCTGGTCCATCCCGATACCCTGGTGCCGCTCGAGCGCGTCGAAACGCGCGGGTTGTTGGGCGTTGCAGCGCGAATCGGCGGCACGCGGCTGATTGACAACGTCGTGCTGTGGCAGCGCCAGCCCATTGTTGCCATTGACGGCCCGGCCGGTGCTGGCAAGTCCACGGTGACGTGGCGCGTGGCGGAGCGGTTGGGCTTGGCCTATTTGGATACGGGGGCCATGTATCGGGCGCTGACCTGGCTGGTTGGGCGCTCGAACGCGGCCATCGACGATGAACCTGCCATTGCCGAGCTGGCCAGCCAGGCGCAAATTCAGCTGATTGCGGCTGGTGAGGCAGCCTCTCCGGTTCGGGTGTGGGTGGATGGGCAAGATGTCACCGAGGCCATCCGAAGCCCAGAGGTCACGGCACGCGTCTCGGCCGTTGCCGCCCATCCGGCCGCCCGCCACGAGCTGGTCAAGCAACAGCGGCAGTGGGGCGAGAAAGGCGGGTTTGTGGCCGAGGGGCGCGACATGGGGACCTACGTTTTTCCGGATGCCGAGCTCAAAATCTATTTGACCGCCTCGGTGAGCGAGCGCGCACGCCGGCGGCTGCAGGACCTCAAGGCGCAAGGGAGCGCCGATACGGTTACCCAGGCCCAGCTCGAAGGCAACATTCAGCAGCGCGACGCCTACGATCGCAACCGCCAGGTCGCACCGCTGCAGCAGGCTGCGGACGCCATCGAGATTGCCACGGACAGCCTGAGCGCCGAGGCCGCCGCCGATCGCATTGCCCAGCTCTACTGCGAGCGCGTGGGCAAAGCCACCGTTTAGCCGCTTGCCGGCGAGGCTTGCCTGGCATCGGCCGCGGCACGCTCGAGGGTGGCGGCATCCAGCGCCGAGCCGTCAGCTGCCTCCAAACTAAAGCCCGCATCGCGGATGGTTTGCAGGTCCTGCTCGGCGGCCTGCCCGGGGGTGGTCAAATAATCGGCAATGAATATCGAGTTGGCCGGATACAGCCCCAGGGGCTGCAGCGATCGCAGGTGGTACTCGCGGCCGCCGGCGATGCGGATCTCTTTGTCGGGGAGCAAAAAGCGATAGAGGCAGAGCGCGCGCAGGCAATAGCGCGGGTCCAATTGGTGGTGGCCGCCCAGCGGCGTCCCGTCGATGGGGATCAAAAAGTTGATGGGCACGCTGGTGACATCCAACTCGCGCAGCGAGCGGGCCAGATCTACCACATCGCCATCCGATTCGCCCATGCCCAGGATGCCGCCGCAGCAGGTGGTCATGCCGGCACTTTGGACGTTGCGCAGCGTAGCCACGCGATCGGCAAAGGTGTGGGTGGTGCAGATGTTGGAATGGTGCGCCTCGGAGGTGTTGAGGTTGTGGTTGACGCGATCGACCCCCGCTTCGGCCAAGCGCTGGGCCTGGTCGGCGGCCAGCAGCCCCAGGCAGGCGCACACTTTGAGCGGATAGCGCGATTTGATCTCGCGGACGGCCTCCAGCACGCGCGGCAGCGTGGCTTCGGTGGGGCCGCGCCCGGACATGACCAGGCAAAACGTGCCGGACTGCAAGCGATGCGCCTGCTCGGCAGCCTGCAAGATCTGCTCCTGGGCCAGCAGCGGGTACTGCTCGATTTGAGCCGCCGAGATTTTCGATTGCGCGCAGTAGTGGCAGTCTTCCTGGCAGAGCCCGCTCTGAGCGTTGAGCAAAAAGTGCAGGCGGATCCGGTTGCCCCAGTAGTGGCGGCGCACGCGGTAGGCAGCCGCCAGCTGCTCCAGCAGCGCTTCATCCGGCGCTTGCAGCACTGCAAGCGCTTCCTCGCGGCTGGGCGTTTGGCCGGCTAGGGTGCGCTCGGCAAGCGCGTTCCAATCCATGGTTCTCCAGGCTCGATGGGCTTGGCAGTGGCGCGCGCAGCAACGGTCCGAGCGCGCCAGTGGTTACTGCGCTGAGGCCAGGACTTTTTCCTCAGCTTCGGAAGCTTGCGGGTTGGCTTCCTGGGTGTTTTCCTCGGCTGGCGGCACAATCTGCCAGAACTGGGGCAGGTAGCGCTGCCAGTCATCCAGAATTCGCTGGGCTTTGCGGCTGCCGGTTTTTTGCGCGTGGGTGGCAATCAGCTCCCAGAGCTGCCGCTCGGCGACCTGGGTCACCACGCGCTGCAGCTTGACGATCTCGCCGTTGACGCGCTCGGGGAAGCGCCCGTCTTCGTCCAAAAAGTAGCCCAAGCCGCCAGTCATGCCGGCGCCCACGTTGCGCCCCACCGGTCCGAGCACCACGATCGCGCCGCCGGTCATGTACTCGCAGCAGTGATCGCCGGCCCCCAGCACCACGGCCCGGGCGAAGGAGTTGCGAACGCCAAAGCGCTCGCCCGCTCGCCCGTTGGCGTACAGGACGCCGCCAGTAGCCCCGTACAGGCACGTGTTGCCGATGATGGCGTTCTCGGCCGGATCGTAGCGGGCTTCGGCGGCAGGTTGGATGGCAATCTCGCCGCCGTGCATGCCTTTGCCCACGTAGTCGTTGGCTTCGCCGGTGAGGGTGAGTGCCATGCCCGGCACGGTAAAGGCCCCAAAGCTCTGGCCGGCCGTGCCGCTAAAGTCGAGCGCGATCTGCCCGTCAAAGCCCGTGTCGCCGTGCTGGCGGGCGATGGCACCGGCCAGCCGCGCCCCCACGGCCCGATCGGTATTGGCAATGGACCAGGCCTGGCGCACGCGGCCGCGATCGCGAATGGCACCGGCAATGTCGGGGTCGCGCAGCAAGCGATCGTCCAGCACGGGCCCGTTGCCGTGGACGCCGCTGTGGGCCAACCAGCTGCGATCGGCGCGCGCATCGGGCAGATCCAGCAGGCAGTCCAGGCCATCCAGCACGCGCTGGGTTTTGGCCAGCTGCAGGTCGCTGCGCGGCTGCAGCAGGTCCGAGCGGCCAATGACCTCCGAGAGCCGGCGGTAGCCCAAGCGCGCCAGCAGCGAGCGCACCTCTTGGGCCACAAAGTAGAAAAAGTTGACCACGTGGCCGGGGGTGCCGCTAAAGCGCTGCCGCAACCGCTCCTGTTGGGTGGCAACGCCCACCGGGCAATTGTTGGTGTGGCAGATCCGGGCCATGATGCAGCCCTCGGCAATCATGGAGACCGAGCCAAAGCCGTACTCCTCGGCCCCCAGCAGGGCCGCCATGAGCACGTCCCAGCCGGTTTTGAGACCGCCGTCGGTGCGCAGCACGACGCGATCGCGCAGGCCGTTTGCCATCAGCGTGCGGTGCACCTCGGTCACGCCCAGCTCCCAGGGGAGGCCGGCGTGCTTGATGGAGCTCAGCGGCGAGGCCCCCGTGCCGCCGTCTTGGCCTGAGACCTGAATGATGTCGGCGTTGGCTTTGGCCACGCCAGCCGCAATGGTGCCAATGCCGATCTCGGCCACCAGCTTGACCGAAACCCCAGCCTGCGGGTTGATCTGGTGCAGGTCGAAAATGAGCTGCGCCAGGTCCTCAATGGAGTAAATGTCGTGGTGCGGCGGGGGTGAAATCAGCGGCACGCCGGGTTTGGAGCGCCGCAGCATGGCAATGTAGGGGCTGACTTTTTTGCCCGGGAGCTGACCGCCCTCGCCGGGCTTGGACCCCTGGGCGATCTTGATCTCCACCTGTCGGGCGCTCATCAGGTACTCAGGGGTTACCCCAAAGCGCCCCGAGGCCACTTGCTTGATCGCCGAGCTGGCCGTGTCGCCGTTTTTGAGGCCGCTCAAGTGCGGCAGCGTGGGCGAGTGCCCGCTGCCATCAACATCGTTAAGGACCTCAAAGCGCAGCGGATCCTCGCCCCCTTCACCGGAGTTGGACTTGCCGCCGATGCGGTTCATGGCAATGGCCAGGCTCTCGTGGGCTTCGCGCGAGAGCGCGCCCAGCGACATGGCCCCCGTACAGAAGCGCTCGACGATGGCCTCCACCGGCTCGACTTCCTCGATGGGAATGGCCTCGCGATCGCTGGCAAAATCCAGCAAATCGCGCAGGGCCGTTGCCGGGCGCTGCTGCAAGTGCTGCTTGTAGAGCTCGTAGTGGTCGAAGGCGTCCTGCCCGTTGCCCGAGTGGCCGTTGCCGCCCGAGTCGAGGTTGTCATAGGCGCGCACGGCCTTGTGCAGCGCTTTGGCCATCTCCGGGCTGTTCATGTGGTACTCGCCGCCCGGGCGCGCGTTGACAAAGCCGGCGTTCTCGAGCTTTTTGCCTTGCGGCTCGGGGAAGCCGCGCTGGTGGAACGCCAGCGTTTCTTGCGCCAGCTCGCTAACGGTGAGCCCGCCCACGCGCGAGGTGGTCCCGGCAAAGGCCAGCTCGCAGAGCTCAGGGCCGATGCCGACGGCCTCGAAGATCTGGGCGCCGTGATAGGACGACAGCAGCGAAATCCCCATCTTGGAGAGGATCTTGAGCAGTCCCGTCTCCACCGCCTTGCGATAGTGCTGTTGAGCTTGGGCGCAGCTTATGGGCTCGAGCTTGCCCTTGTCCATCAGCTTTTGCGTTTTGGGATCGCTGCGCCACTGCCGCACGCTCTCCAGGGCCAAATACGGGCAGACCGCCGAGGCCCCATAGCCGATGGCGCAGGCGTAGTGGTGGGTGCTCCAGCACTGGGCCGTATCGACAATTAGCGAGGCCCGCATGCGCAGCCCCTGCCGGATGAGGTGGTGGTGCACTGCCCCGACCGCAACCAGCGGCGGGATGTAGGCATGGTCCGCATCGACCGGATGCGGGGCGCGATCGCTGAGCACCAAAATCTCGGTACCAGCCCGCACGGCCGCTTCGGCGCGATCACACAGCGCGCGAACGGTCGGCTCCAATCCCGATGGCCCCTCGGCTGCGGGGTAGAGCGTAGATAGCGTCTGCGCGCTAAAGTCAGTATGCTCGCGAACGGCAGCCAGCTCGGCTTCGTTGAGGACCGGGCTCTCCAGCTTGAGCAACCGCGCATCCTCAGGCTGGGGATGGAGCCAGTTGCCGCGCGCGCCCAACCGCATGCTCAGCGACATCACCAGGCTCTCACGCAGCGGATCGATGGCCGGGTTGGTGACCTGGGCAAAGCGCTGCTTGAAGTAGTCGTACAGTAGGTGCGGTTGCTGCGACAGGACAGCCAGCGGAATGTCATCGCCCATGCAAAATGTGGGCTCTTTGCCCTGAGTGGCCATGGGCTGGATGACGACCTCCAGGTCCTCGGCCGTGTAACCGAACGCTGCTTGTTGCTGTCGCAGGGCTGCTTCGTCCCAGCTGGGCGCTTCGTTAAAGGGTTGCTTGGCGGCCTCGGCTCGGTGAGCGCGAACCCACTCGCCATAGAGGTTTTGCCGGGCAATGCGCTGCTTGATCTCCCAGTTTTTGAGGATCTCGCCGCGCTCGAGGTCGACGGCAATGGTCTGGCCGGGGCCGAGGCGCCCTTTCTCGACGATGTCGCCCTCGGGGATCTCAACAACGCCGGCTTCCGAGCTGACAATGGCGTAGCCCTCGCGCGTGATGCAGTAGCGCGCGGGGCGCAGCCCGTTGCGATCCAGGGCTGCCCCAACGGTCTTGCCATCGCTAAACGTCAGCATGGCCGGGCCATCCCAGGGCTCTTGGATGCCGCTGTAGTACTCGTAGAAATCGACAATTTCGGGGTAGGAGGCCAACTCGGGCTGGTTTTGATAGGCCTCGGGCACCAGGATGGCCACAGCCTCAGCAGGGGTGTGCCCGGCGCGCACCAACAGCTCCATGACGCTGTCCAGATTGGCCGAGTCGCTGCGCTCGTTGTCCACCAGCGGCGTCAGGGCTTCGAGATCGGCGCTGCTCCAGTGCGGCGAGGCCAGCTCGGCCTCGCGCGCGGCCATCCAGTTAATGTTGCCCTGGAGCGTGTTGATCTCGCCGTTGTGCCCCAGCAAGCGCATGGGTTGCGCCAGGGGCCATCGCGGCATAGTGTTGGTGCTAAAGCGGCGGTGGTAAACCGCAAAAGGACTCTCAAAGTGGGGATCTTGCAGGTCCTGGAAAAACTCCCCTAAAACGGCCGAGCGCAGCATCCCCTTATAGACCAGGGTACAGCTCGAGAGCGAGCAAACGTGGCAGCTGGCTGAGATGGCGGCGAGTTGCTTGTCCGCAGCCGCTCGCGCCGGATAGAGCGCGCGCTCTAAGGCATCGCCTTGCAAGCCCTCAGGGGCGGCCACCAGTACTTGTTCGATGCGCGGCTGGTTGGCTTGGGCTTCAGGGCCCAATACGCTGTGATCGATGGGGACCTCGCGCCATCCCAACACTCGGAACGCCCGAGCTTGCAACGCTTGCTCGATGCAGGCGCGCGCCTGGCTGGCTTGTGCCCCTTGCTGGGGCAGAAACACCATGCCAACCGCAAAGCGTTCGGGGTTGGGAACCTCACACTGCTGCTGTTGCAACCAGTTGCGGAACAAAGGCCACGGGATGGCACTCATCAGGCCCGCGCCATCCCCGGTATCCCGGTCGGCGCTGCAGGCACCCCGGTGCTCCAAACAGCCCAGGGCCGATAGCGCCTGCCGCACCAATTGGTGGCTGGATTCGCCCGTCTGCGAGGCTATAAAGCCCACACCGCACGCGTCTCGTTCGCCTGCAATGGCGCGCGGTTCAGCCGGGTGGTTCGGCGTTGCCGGGATGGGGTTTGAATGGTCCATATGCGTTGATTGCAATCGTTAGCGGACGGGCCGTTGCTGTCCACCGCGCTTGCGGTTGGCAGAACTGACGGATGTCTGCAGGCACCTGTCCCGCCGTGGTTCCAGTCAATCCGCCACTACGCTGCGGGCACCCGAGAGTTGCTGCGCATCCGGCTTGACGGTGGCAGCCCATGGGGGATAGCAACTAAGGGGTTGAGCCTGCACCCTGGAGTGGATTGGACCGTTAGGCGATCCTTAGTAACCCCTTATCTTAACGCGGGAGCGGTATGCTGCTTCAGTTGACCTCCTGCATGGTATAGCCACGGTTGCAGCCGGGCTCGCACGCGCCGCCAGTCCAAATCTAGAGCAATGGTAGCGATCACGCTCAAAACGCGGTTTCAGTGGCCTCAGCTAGCCCTAGGGGCCGTCGTTGCCATCCTGGGTACGGCCAGTCCTGCAGCCGCCCAGTCCGCTCGCCAGCAAGGCGATCGCATCGCCATCGGCAGCCGTACCCTCTCGGTCCCCTGGGCCCAATGGCAGCAAGGCGGTAACGCGCGCATTGGCATTGGCGATACGGCTGCCCGTCAGCTGGGCATCGAGCTGGCTGGCACCGACGATCCGCAACGCCAAGCCGTGCGTTGGTTTGAGGCGTCGCTGACCCTAAAAGCGCGGCGCCAAGAGACCCAACGCTATCTGGCGCTCAATCGCTTGTTCGAGCGTACCGGCGCGAGCACCCGAGTGCAAGGCCAAACCCTTCGCATCGAGCCCCCTAAAGCTCGCCTGGAGGGCATCCGTCGCGGCCAGCACCCCTGGGGCGAGCGCATCGTCCTCGATTTGAGCCGGCCCACGTTTTGGCATTGGCGCGTCCGCGACGGTACGGCGACAGTGACCGTTGCGGCCACTGCCGCTGCGCAATTGCAAGCACGCGACTCAGAGGTGACGGCCGTCAAGGCGGCAGGCCAAGACGCCGCGCAGCTGCAGTTTGACATCCCGGCGGGCTTGGTTCCGCAGGTCCAAACCCTGCGCGATCCGGCCCGGATCGCGATCGATTTCCGGCCGCGATCGCTGCAGCAGCGCGAGATTCGCTGGGCACCGGGGGTGAGCTGGCACCAAGACACGATCACGGCCGGCGATACTCGCTTTCCGGCTGTGTGGTTGAGCCTAGATCCGGCGCGCGTCTCGCTGCGTCCCATCCAGGCAGAGGATGCTGGCATGCAAGGCATTGCGCCGCTGGCCCAAATGGCTCGGCAGCAGGGGGCCACTGCTGCCATCAATGGGGGTTTTTTCAATCGCAACAGCCAGCTGCCGCTGGGCGCGATCCGCCGCGACGGGCGCTGGCTCTCCGGTCCCATCCTCGATCGGGGCGCGTTCGCCTGGAACGAGCGCGGTCAAGGCACCATCGCGCGGCTGCGCCGCCGCGAAACCCTCACCCTGGAAGGGGGCCCCAGCTGGCCGGTGCCGCTGCTCAATACGGGCTACACCCAATCCGGCATCGCCCGCTATACCCCGGCCTGGGGCCAGACCTATACGCCCATGACCGATGGCGAAACGGTGGCGGTCGTGCGCGACGGTCGCATCGTGCGCCGCGCCTCGTCGTTGCGCGCGGGCGAGCGGGCCTTTGACATCCCCGCAAACGGTTACGTGCTGGCCGTTCGCGGCAGTGACAGTGAGGGGGCAGCCTCAGCCCTGACCCGCGGTAAGGCAGTCAGCCTGCGCGCCCAAACCTCGCCGGCAGCCTTTGCTGACTATCCCCACGTGCTGGGGGCGGGACCGCTGCTGCTGCAAGACGGCCGCACGGTCCTGGATGCCCGAGCCGAGAACTTTAGCCAGCCATTCCGCAATCAGGCAGCCCCGCGCAGCGCTATTGGCATTGGCAATAGCGGCAGCTTGATTGTGGCCACCTTTTACGGGCAGAAAAGCGATGGCGGCCCCACCCTCGCCCAGACAGCACAACTGATGCAGCGCCTGGGAGCCCAGAGCGCGCTCAACCTCGACGGGGGCAACTCGAGCGCGCTGTACCTGGGCGGCCAGCTGCTCGACCCGCCGCCTGCCGTTGCCGGCCGGGTTCACAATGGGCTGGGCATCTTCCTGCAGCGCGATCGCGCGCGCTAGCGATTCGGGTTTGCTAGAGTAACGCTGAGTCCCGTGCGAGTTGCCCAGGAGAACGGAGCATGGTAGCCGAGTCCAGCCAGGTTGCGACGGCAACGGCCGGTGCAGTCCCAGTCGAGCACCGCCCTTGGGGCAGCTTCAGCCTGTTGGAGCAAGGCCCCCGCTACAAAATCAAGCGCATCGAGGTCGAGCCCGGGCATCGCCTCAGCCTGCAGATGCACTACCACCGCAGCGAGCATTGGATCGTCGTTTCGGGAACGGCCAAGGTGGTCTGCGGCGATCGCGAGCTCATCCTAGGCAACAACGAATCGACCTACGTTCCGCAGGGGACCCACCATCGGCTGGAGAATCCCGGTGCCATCAAGCTCGTTTTGATCGAGGTTCAAAATGGCGAGTACGTGGGCGAAGATGACATCGTGCGCTATCAGGATGACTACGCGCGCGATTGAGTTGGGGCTCACCGCGCTGTTGCTCGCAACCCCCGCTTCGGTGTCATGCCAGCTGCCCCGATCCAGCTAACCCCAGCCGCCCGCGATGAGATCGCCCGCCTGCAAGCGAGCCGCGAGCAAACCGATTGCTGGTTGCGCCTGAGCGTTGAAGCCGGTGGGTGCGCGGGCTGGGTCTACTCGCTAGCGCTGGTGCCCGAGTGCCAGCCCAGTGATCGCTGCTGCCAGAGCAACGGCATCGCGATCGCGATTGAAGCCGCCAGCGAGCGCTACCTCGACGGCCTCCGCATCGATTACTCGGAAGACCTCATGGGAGGCAGCTTTCATTTCGACAACTCCGCTGCCAGCGAGACCTGCGGATGCGGCCATTCGTTTGCCCTAGGCCCATCCGAGGCTGCCAGCTAGGGCCGATCGCGGGCGGCGCCGCTCGGGCAAGAGCGCGCTTGCTGTTGGGCGATGTATGGGTTATAGTGGTGAGCCGCTTGTTTGCTAAACCATTGGCACTGCCCTCATTCCATGCCCACCATCCAGCAGCTCGTTCGTAAAGGACGCTCGCGGAGCTACGAAGGATCCAAATCGCCGGCAATGCGGCGCTGTCCGCAGCGCCGCGGCGTTTGCACGCGCGTCTATACCACCACGCCCAAAAAACCCAATTCGGCTTTACGTAAGGTGGCCCGCGTCCGGCTCACCTCCGGCTACGAGGTGACTGCCTACATCCCAGGCATCGGTCACAACTTGCAAGAGCACTCGGTCGTTTTGGTCCGAGGCGGCCGCGTCAAAGACTTGCCGGGCGTGCGCTACCAAGTCGTCCGCGGTGCCTTGGATACCGCCGGGGTTAAAGAACGCCGCAAAGGGCGTTCTAAGTACGGGACCAAGCGCCCCAAATAAGCTGGCGGGCCAGCTCGCTGCTTGTACCTTGCTTGCTAGGGGAGGCCCTAGCAGTTTCTCAGCCTACCCGCTCCGCTCCACCGAAGCCCGAATTGCACCATGTCCAGACGTTCCACCTATCAAAAGCGCACCGTTCCGCCCGATCCGGTCTACAACAGCCGCCTGGTCGGCATGATGGTGCGGCGGCTCATGGTCGATGGCAAAAAGGCCAAAGCCGCCAAAATTCTCTACGATGCCTTCTCCATTGTGGGCGAGCGAACGGGGGCGGATCCGCTCGAGACTTTTGAGACGGCCGTCAGTAATGTCACGCCGCTTGTGGAAGTCAAAGCCCGCCGCGTGGGCGGGGCAACTTACCAGGTCCCCATGGAGGTCCGTTCCGAGCGCGGCACTGCCTTAGCGCTGCGCTGGCTGGCCCGTTTCTCGCGCACGCGCCCGGGCAAAACTATGTCGGTACGGTTTGCCAACGAAATTATGGACGCGGCCAACGAGACGGGCAACGCGATCCGCAAGCGCGAAGAAACCCACAAAATGGCCGAGGCCAACAAGGCCTTCGCGCACTATCGCTACTGACCGCTGATCGCCCGGCAGGATCGCGGGGCAGCGGACGAACGCAGAGACCGGCGTCCGGCCTACCTCCACTGCTGCGGCCGAGGAACGAAAATCTAGAATTGGAGACAGCGCTGAGGTGGCAAAGCCCCGCATGACGCTTTGCCAGTCAAGGAGGTAGCTATGGCAAGCACGACCCCGCTAGAGCGAGTCCGCAACATTGGGATTGCCGCCCACATTGATGCGGGCAAAACGACCGCAACCGAACGGATTCTATTTTACTCGGGAATCGCCCACCGGCTGGGCGAAGTCCACGACGGCAACGCTGTCATGGACTGGATGTCCCAAGAAAAAGAGCGCGGCATCACCATTACGGCAGCCGCCATTAGCACGAGCTGGCTGGATCACAAAATCAACATTCTCGATACGCCGGGGCACGTCGACTTCACCATTGAAGTCGAGCGCTCCATGCGAGTGCTGGATGGCGTGATTACGGTCCTGTGCTCGGTGGGCGGCGTTCAACCGCAAACCGAGACCGTTTGGCGGCAAGCCGAGCGCTACCAAGTCCCCAGCATTGCGTTCGTCAACAAAATGGACCGCGCTGGTGCGGATTTCTATAAAGTTTACCAGCAAATGCGGGAGCGCCTGCGGACCAATGCCGTTCCGGTTCAGATTCCCATCGGCCAGGAGGACGAATTCCGCGGCCTGGTCGATCTGGTCGAGATGCAGGCTTATATTTACCACAACGAGCTGGGCACCGAAATCGAGAAAACCGACATTCCCGACGACATCCGCGAGACGGCCGATAAGTACCGCGGCATTCTGCTGGAGGCCGTTGCCGAGACGGACGAGACCCTGTTGGAGAAGTATTTGGCGGATGAGTCCCTCGATGAGGATGAGATCCGCAGCGCCATCCGCCAAGCCACCATCAACAACGAGATGGTGCCCATGTTCTGCGGCTCGGCCTTTAAAAACAAAGGCGTGCAGTTGCTGCTCAATGCCGTCGTCGACTATCTGCCAGCGCCCACCCAGGTTCCGGCCATTGAGGGGTACCTGCCGGATGGCAGCCAGGGGACGCGGCCCGCTGATGACAGCGAGCCCCTATCGGCGCTGGCGTTCAAGGTGGCTGCCGATCCCTACGGGCGCTTGACCTTTATCCGCGTCTATTCGGGGGTTCTGCAAAAAGGCACCTACGTTTACAACGCCACCAAAGAGAAAAAAGAGCGCATCTCGCGCCTGATCGTGATGAAATCCAACGAGCGCATCGAGGTGGACGAGCTTCGAGCAGGCGAGTTGGGCGCGATCGTTGGGCTCAAAGAGACCACCACAGGCGATACGCTCTGCGATTCCCAGCACCCCATCATCCTCGAGTCCATCTACGTGCCCGAGCCCGTCATTTCGGTGGCGTTGGAACCCAAATCCAACCAGGACATGGACAAGCTGTCTAAGGCGCTGCAGGCCCTATCGGACGAGGATCCCACCTTCCGCGTGCACCAGGATCCCGAAACCAACCAGACCGTTGTGGCTGGGATGGGCGAGTTGCACCTGGAGGTCCTGGTTGATCGCATGCTGCGCGAGTTCAAAGTGGAAGCGGATGTCGGCCAGCCCCAGGTGGCTTACCGAGAAACCATCCGCACCTCTGCCGAGGCCGAGGGCAAATTCATCCGCCAGAGCGGCGGCCGGGGGCAGTACGGCCACGTCATTTTGCAAATCGAGCCCCAAGAACCCGGCAGCGGCTTGGAGTTCGTCTCCAAGATCGTGGGGGGCGTCGTGCCCAAAGAGTACGTCCCGTCGGTGGAAGAAGGGGTCAAAGAAACGTGCGAGTCGGGGGTCGTGGCCGGCTATCCGGTGATCGACCTCAAGGTCATTCTGGTGGATGGCTCCTACCACGACGTCGATTCCTCCGAGATGGCGTTCAAGATTGCCGGTTCGATGGGCATCCGCGAAGCCATCAAAAAAGCCGAGCCGGTTTTGCTGGAGCCCAACATGAACGTGCAAGTTGAGGTTCCTGAAGAGTTTCTTGGCGATGTCATCGGCGATCTCAACGCACGCCGCGGTCACGTTGAGAGCATGGATACTGAATCGGGCATAGCCAAAATCTCGGCACTGGTGCCGCTTGCAGAGATGTTTGGCTATGCTACGGATATCCGCTCGCAGACCCAGGGGCGCGGCATGTTCACCATGGAGTTCAGCCGGTACGAACAAGTGCCCCAGCACGTCGCTGAGGGCATTATTACCCAAAACCAAAGCAACAACTAGCGAGGTAAAGGAAAGCAACGACCCATGGCACGCGAAAAGTTCGAACGGACCAAACCGCACGTCAATCTCGGCACGATCGGCCACGTCGATCACGGCAAAACGACCCTCAGCGCTTCCATTTCGCTGTCCCTGGCCTCAGTGGGCCAAGGCCGCAGCTGGAAGTTTGAAGAGATCGATGCGGCTCCGGAGGAAAAAGAGCGCGGCATTACCATCAACACCGCGCACCTGGAGTACGAAACGGACAACCGCCACTACGCCCACGTTGACTGCCCCGGGCACGCTGACTACGTCAAAAACATGATCACCGGCGCCGCCCAGATGGATGGCGCCATTTTGGTGGTCTCGGCAGCCGATGGGCCCATGCCCCAAACGCGCGAGCACATCCTGCTGGCCAAGCAGGTTGGGGTTCCCAACCTGGTCGTCTTTTTGAACAAGCAGGACCAGGTGGACGATGAAGAACTGCTCGAGCTGGTCGAGCTCGAGATCCGCGAGCTGCTGAGCGAGTACGAATTTGCCGGCGACGAAACGCCCATCGTGCGCGGCTCGGCGCTCAACGCCCTCGATGCGCTCTCCCAGGATCCCAGCATCCAGCGCGGCGACAACGAGTGGGTGGATAAAGTCTACGAACTCATGGATGCCGTGGACGACCACATTCCCACCCCGGATCGCGATGTCGACAAGCCCTTTTTGATGGCGGTCGAGGACGTTTTCTCCATTACGGGCCGCGGCACCGTGGCCACCGGCCGCGTCGAGCGCGGCAAAATCACCCCAGGCACCGAGGTCGAGTTGGTGGGCGTGCAAGAAACGCGCAAGACCACCGTCACCAGCGTTGAGATGTTCCAGAAGACGCTGGATGAAGGCATTGCCGGCGACAACGTCGGCGTGCTGCTGCGCGGCGTGGAAAAGGATGGTATCGAGCGGGGTATGGTGATCGCCAAGCCCGGCTCGATCACGCCGCACACCAAGTTTGAGGCCCAGGTTTATGTCCTCAAAAAGGATGAAGGCGGCCGGCACACGCCGTTTTTCATCAACTATCGCCCGCAGTTTTTCATGCGGACGACTGACGTCACCGGCACGATCGAAGGTTTCACCGGCGATGACGGCAGCGAAGCCGAGATGGTCATGCCCGGCGATCGCGTCCGCATGACGGTCGAGTTGATCTATCCGGTGGCGATCGAAGAAAACATGCGCTTTGCCATCCGCGAAGGCGGGCGCACCATCGGGGCCGGCGTCGTCACCAAGATCGTCAATTAGCTCGCCCCCAGCGAGGGCGCGAGGGAGGGGAGCGGCCGAGCACCGCGCCAGCTTCCTTCGCGCCTTCGTTTGTCGCTCTCGGCAGAACCGGATAGACCGCCATGGCAACCATCCAGCAGCAAAAAATTCGCATTCGCCTCAAGGCTTTCGATCGCGGCCTGCTCGATACCTCTTGCGAGAAGATTGTCGATACGGCCAACCGCACCAACGCCACCGCGATCGGGCCCATTCCGCTACCGACCAAGCGCAAAGTCTACTGCTTGCTGCGCTCGCCCCACGTCGATAAGGACGCGCGCGAGCACTTCGAGACCCGCACCCACCGCCGCATCGTCGACATCTACCAACCGTCCTCGCAAACCATCGACGCGCTCATGAAGCTGGATCTGCCGGCTGGCGTCGACATTGAAGTCAAGCTCTAGGGCGAGCGGCCTACGAAGCGGGCGTCCCGTTCGCTATCGTTCGGTTGGGCACCCCCGATTGCTGCTGAGGGACGATGGCTGCTTCCATTGCCGTTCGAGAACTGCCGCTGTTTCCGCTACCGGAGGTCGTACTGTTTCCAGGGCGACCGCTGCCGCTTCACGTCTTTGAATTTCGCTACCGGATCTTGATGAACACGATCCTGGCCGAAGACAAGCGCTTTGGCGTGCTGATGGTCGATCCCAGCAGCGGCGAAATCGCGAGCGTGGGTTGCTGTGCCGAAGTGACGCAACACCAGCGCCTGGCTGACGACCGCATGAACGTGCTGACGGTGGGGCAGCAGCGCTTCCGCTTGCTAGAGTACGTCCGCGAGAAACCCTACCGCGTGGGCCTGGTGGAGTGGATCGAGGACCACTCGCCCGAGCGGGATTTGCAGCCGCTAGCCAGCGAGCTGGAGCAGCAACTGCGCGATGTGGTGCGGCTCTCGGCCAAGCTGACCGACCGGACGATGGAGCTGCCCGAGGATTTGCCCAGCCTGCCGACGGAACTGTCCTACTGGGTTGCCAGCAACCTGCACGGGGTCGCTAGCGAGCAGCAGGCCCTGCTGGAGATGCAGGATACGGCTGCCCGCCTGCAACGCCTGTCGCAGCTCCTGACGGCCACGCGCGACAGTTTGGCGGCTCGGACAGCCCTCAAGGATGCCCTAGGCGACTAGCGCTCACTGAGCCTGCGGATCGCGCACGGGCAACACATCGTAGTTGCCAAAGATTTTGAGCACCTCCGTATGGGCTCGCAGCTCCGCTAGGGCAGCCTGAACCGCAGGTTGGTGCGTATCGCCCTCGAAATCGATAAAAAATAGGTATTCGCCCAACGAGCGCTTGGTGGGTCGAGACTCGATGCGCGTCAGGTTGATATCGCGTTGGGCAAAGGCCGACAGGGGATTGACCAGGGTGCCTGGTGCGTTGGCCGGAGCGCTAAAAGCCAGCGAGACGTAGCGGCCGCTAGTAGCAGGCTGCAGGCCCAGGACCCAAAAGCGGGTGCAGTTGTCGGGGTAGTCGCTGACCTCGGCGGCCAGCACCGGCAGGTTGTAGAGCCGGGCAGCGCGCGGCGAAGCGATCGCGGCGGCTTGCGGCTCGCGGGCGAGTGCGTCTAGGGCTTCAGTTGTCGACTGCATGGGGATGAGCTGGGCCTCGGGCAGGTAGCGATCCAGCCAGCCCTGGCACTGCGCCAGAGCCTGCGGGTGCGAATAAACCGTTCGCAGTGCCGACAGCGAGCGGGCATGGGACAGCAGCGCGTGCGCCACCGGCAGCACTAAGGCTTGCTGAATCTGGAGGACCTCCAGTTCCCAGAGCTTATCCAGCGCGATGGCAACGCTCCCTTCGATCGAGTTCTCGACCGGCACGATCCCCAACGCAACCTCACCGCGGGCGACTGCATCCAGCGTTTGGGTGATGCTGGGATAGGGGCAGAGCCACCCCGAGCAGTCCCGGTTTTGTTGCAGCCAGCGGGCGTAAGCCAAAGCGGCCGTTTCGGCGTGCGTTCCGCTAGGGCCGAGGTGGGCGATGGAGGTTGTCATGGCCGAGCGCCTCCTGCTGCCACCAGCGCTAGCTAGTGCCATGCTCCAGTATTTCCCAATACCGCTTGCCTGTCGATTGCGCGCGGGAACGGCCGAATCCGGATGTAAAATTTTATTATGAGATTAAGGGCACGCTGCCAACCGGTCGCGCCAGCAGCCTGGCAGCCCCTGATGCGCTTTGGGCCGCAGCCTAATGACAGACTCCATCCGCTTTAGCGCGACCGAGCGCGTTGCCATTCCCGTTCGCGAGCGTTCGGTGCCCATTCGCCACTACCTGCGCCAACCCCAGCGCTTGGTACACGCCATCGCCCGCCCCAATCCGGTAGTGCAGCTCTCGCCCGAGCGCTTTCGCCTCACCATGCGGCCCATTAGCCTCATGGCGTATCGCTTTCAGCCGGTGGTAGAGCTCCAGGTCACCCCAACTAGCGATGGGACGCTCCATCTGCGATCGCGGGACTGCCAGATCCGAGGCAACGACTACATCAACGCTCGTTTTGGCCTAGCCGTTCGCGGCCAGCTCGCGCCCGAGCAGAACGGGGCAACGACTTGCCTGCGGGGCCAAGCAGATCTAACCGTGACGGTCGATCTGCCGCCTCCGCTGCAGCTAACGCCGCGCCCGTGGCTGCAGCGAACCGGCAACGGACTGCTCAAAAGCATCCTGGCGCGCATGGCGCAGCGCTTGCGCGGCCCGCTCATTGCCGACTACCAACAGTGGGCGAGCGAGGCGGCCTCCGGCGGGATGGGCTTGCTACCGCACTCGAGGGCGGAACGGCCGCCGGCTTAATCCCGATGGGACGCTGCTGGCGCTTGTTGGCAGGGACGGAACGACCGGCGGTGCTGGTCCGAGGGGCCGTAGCGCTGTAGGGCTTGCCGGTGGCGGCGCGTTCCATAGCCTTTGTTCGCGGCTAGGTCGTAGGCCGGATAGGTGGGGGCTTGCTGAGCGATGCACTCGTCCCGGCAAACCTTGGCCACAATGCTGGCGGCGGCAATCGCGGCAACGCGCGCATCGCCGCGAATCCAGCTGCGCTGCGGCAGCGCCAGCTCGGGAAGCTGCTCCCGACCGTCAATCCAGCAAGCCTGGGGACGCACGGCCAAGGCATCGACCGCACGCACCATCGCCAATCGGGCGGCCTGGCGGACGTTGAGCCGATCAATCTCGCGGGCGCTCGCGCTGGCCACCGCCCAATCGCGGGCCACATTGCCGATGGTGGGGACCAGGGCCTGCCGCCGTTGCGCCGAGAGCTGCTTGCTGTCGCGGACGCCCGCTCGGACCAGCTCGCCCGAGGCCGAGGCCGGTAAGACCACTGCTGCCGCGACGACAGGGCCAAACAAGGCCCCGCGGCCGACCTCATCCACGCCCGCAACGAGGGCATCGCCCGGTTGCTGCGCCGGCATTAGGACTGGGTGGCGTTGCCATCCTGGCTGGCACTGCGGCGGCGCCGCCGGCGCCGTGGGGGCGTCACGGTCGAGCGCTCGCGCGCCGAACCGCTCGAGGGTTGGTTGCTATCCCCGCTTGCCGCTTGCGGAGCAGAGGCGGCGGGAGCAGCGCTCGCCTCAGCCGGGGGCCGCACTTGGGCAACCACCGATTGCGGGTTGCTAATTTCGCGATCCAGTCGAACGAGCGGCGAAAGGCCCATCAGGGCATAGACTTGCTGTTCCTGCGGCGTCATCTCCACAGTCACCGTTTCCAGGGGCGCTTTGTCCGAGGCGGCGCTGCGATCCGAGCGCACCCGACTGCGCGACGGGGATTTGCCGGTCCCCCCATCAGCCTCTGTTGGGCTAGTCTCCGAAGCAGGTGCAGGCGTTTGGTTGCGCTCCGAGCGCGATTTGCCTTTGCCGCGGGGGCTGCGGGCGCTCCCTGTGGCTTTTTGGGATGCGGACTCGTTTGGGGGGCTGGCCTCGCCGCTCGATTTGCTCGTTCCGGATTTGCCGTTGCGGCGCCGGCGGGAACCGCGCCGCTCGCCCCCGCGCCGGCCGCGATAGTCGGGATGGTTGAGCAACTCCAAATCGCGATCGCTGCCGGCATCGTCGCCAGCCGCGGGGACCCCATCCGTTGCTTTCGCTTCGCTCAGGCTCGGTCGCTGCTGGGGCCCGCTCGGGCGCTCGCCATCCGGCTCGCCCGGCAGGCGCGCCAGGTGCCCCAGTCCTTCGCAGCTGGTGCAGGTTTGGCTAAAGAGCTCGTACAAGCTTTTGCCTTCGCGCTTGCGGGTCAGCTCGATTAGGCCCAGCTCGGAGAGTTGGGCGATTTGGGGTTTGGCCTTGTCAGCTTGGAGGGCCTGGTCGAAGTACTCCAGCACGCGCAGCTGATCGCGCCGCGACTCCATGTCGATGAAATCGACAATAATCACCCCGCCGATTTTGCGCAGGCGCAACTGGCGGGCGATCTCCCAAGCTGCCTCGCAGTTGGTCCACAATACGGTCTCGCGCGCGGTGGCCGAGCGCGTAAACGAGCCGGAGTTGACATCGACGACGGTTAGGGCCTCGGTGGGCTCGATGACAATGTGGCCGCCCGAGGGCAGCTCTACGCGCGGCTTGAGCGCCTCCCGGATGGTGGCTGTGATGCGGAAGTAGTCCAGGATGGGCTGGGACTCGCGGTGGCGATCAAGCACGACCCCACTGAGTTTTTGCCCCCCATTCCAGTTGGTTAGCTGTTGTTTGACTTGCTTGAGCGCGGGGTCAGAGTCGACCACAATGCGGTTGACGTCGCTGGAGTAGCTATCGCGCAAAACCCGCTGAATGAAATCGTCGTCGCGCGTCAGTAGGGCAGGGGGCTTGGCCGTGCCGGCCTGCTCCTGGATTTGCTCCCACTGCGATTGCAGCGATTCCAGATCCTCAACGATGGTTTCTTCGGGTTGGCCCTCAGCCTCGGTTCGCACCAGCAACCCCATACCGGCTGGCTTGGTCAAAACGCCCAGCGCGCGCAAGCGGTTGCGCTCGCTGTCCTGGCTGATGCGCTGGGAGAGATTGACGCCTTTGCCGTAGGGCATGAGAACGACGTAGCGCCCCGGCAGCGTAATGTTGCCGGTCAGCCGCGGCCCTTTGGTGCTGGTCGGTTCCTTCATCACCTGCACCAGCACCTTTTGGTACGGCACGAGCAGCTCGGTGATGGTGCCCGCGCTGCGCTTTTGCCGCAGCGGCCCTAAATCGGTAACGTGCATGAAGCCGTTGCGCTCGGCATCGCCGATGTTGACGAATGCCGCATCAATGCCGGGGATGATGTTCTCGACAACCCCGAGATAGATATCGCCGACCTGCTGTTTGCCGGCTGCAACGACAAACTCGTCGATGCGATCCTCAGCAAAGACAGCAGCAACGTGATACTGCTCCGCAATGACGATTTGCTTGGGCATGCATTTTCCTCAAAACGGTTCACCGAATCCAGCAGCAGCCCCAGCAGCGGCTGGTGCCTTCAGTCGCCAAAAAAATTAGCCAAGACGCATCCCCACGCCAGTCAATGCAGCGCTCGCCGCAGGCCGGAGTTGGGCGCCGGACAACCTTGATTCGCACGGGCAGCCGCTAGTGCCCGCTGGGCTGCCATCCAGTCGCGCGGCAACGCCGGGAGCGCCTGTCAGCGCGCCTTGTAGCCGTTGCGATCGCCACTCTCGAGCGCCGGAGCGTTGCGCCAGTCGCGCCGCATTGGCTGGAACGGGCGGGATTGCCTTTGACCGTAACGGCTGTAGGCGTTACTGGCAAGCTAGCCGCCAGAGGAAGTTGGCTTCGCGGCGGCAACTGTCTCGGCCGAGCGCAGCGATCGGACGGTCGCGACGGTCTGGCGAGCGACGCGATCGATCTGCTCGGCGGTATTGTCGCGCCCGATGCCAAAGCGCAGCGACGCGCGCGCCAGCCGATCCGAGCGCCCCAACGCTTTCAGAACGTGGGAAGGGGCGCTCGAGCCCGAGCTGCAAGCCGAGCCCGCAGACACGGCCGCTACGGCCATCACCCCCGATAGCAGGGACAAACCATCAACACCGGCAACGCTGATGTTGAGATTGCCCGGCAAGCGCTCGCTGGGGTGGCCGTTGAGATAAAGGCTGTCCAAGGCTGCGCTCAGCTGGGCCCACAGGCGCTGCCGCAGCTGCCGCTGGTGTTGCGCCCGCGCTGCCATCTCAGCGCAGCCCAGCTCGATTGCCTTGGCCATGCCCGCGATTTGGGGCGGATAGAGCGTTCCGGGGCGCAAGTTGCCTTCTTGGCCGCCGCCGTGCATCTGCGGTGCCAGGCGCGCGCGCCGCTGGCGCTGCCGCACGTAGAGCGCCCCAATTCCCTTGGGACCGTAGGCCTTGTGCGCGGTCAGCGACATCAGATCCACTGCCAGCGCATCCACCGACAGCGGTACCCGGGCGATCGCCTGGGCGGCATCGGTGTGGAACGGCACCCCGTGCTCCCGGCAAATAGCCCCAATTTCGCCAATCGGTTGCAGCACGCCAATCTCATTGTTGGCCACCATGACCGAAACCAGTACCGTATCGCGGCGCAGGGCTTGCGCCACCTGCTGGGGATCGAGCAGCCCTTGGGCATTCACAGGCAGGTAGGTGACCTCAAACCCCAACTGCTCCAGGTAATTGCAGGGATCGAGGACGGCGCGGTGCTCGGTCTGCACCGTCACAATGTGGCGGCCGCGGCGAAAGTACGCCTCGGCCGTTCCCTTAATGGCGAGGTTGTTGGCTTCAGTAGCGCCGCTGGTAAACGCGATCTCATCGGGGGTGGCCCCAATGGCCTCAGCCACCGTTTGGCGGGCGCGTTCGACCGCTGCCTCGGCTTCCCAGCCGTAGGCGTGAACCCCGCTGGCGGGATTGCCAAAGCGTTGGTTGAAATAGGGCAGCATGGCCTCCACGACCCGCTCGTCAACGGGTGTAGTGGCGTGGCAATCGAGATAGATGGGATGCGACATGGGGCCATTGCAACGGCGCTTGCTAAGTTGATTTCTAGTGTATCGAGCCGCTGCTGGATGCTGCGCCCATGGCCGCCCCCAACAGCGACACGGCCGCGATCGCGCTCGGTAGCAACTTGGGCGAGTCCCAAGCGATCTTGGAGCGCGCCCTCGCGCGGCTCGAGCGCGAGCCCGAGCTGACCGTGCAGCAGCGCTCGCGCTGGTATCGCACCGTCCCCATAGGGCCGCCCCAGCCCGCCTTCGTCAACGGCAGCGCGCTGCTGGCCAGCACGCTGCCGCCAAAAGCGCTGCTCGAGCGCTTGCTGGCCGTCGAGACCGAGTTCGGGCGCCAGCGCCAGCAGCGCTGGGGACCGCGGGTCCTCGATTTGGATCTGATCCTATTCGGACAGGTGATCGCGGCCACGCCCCAGTTGCAGCTGCCGCACCCGCGCCTGTCCGAGCGGGCCTTTGTGCTGGTGCCGCTAGCCGAGATTGCCCCCCACTGGCGGCATCCCGTCTCGGGGCAAACCATGGCCTCGCTGGCGCAAGCGCTAGACTGGTCCGGCGTATGCCCGCTCTGACCTGCCATGCCCCCCGGCTCGGAACCGCCGCAGCTGCTCAAGCAGCGCTTGCGCTACCAAGGCCGCAAGTTCGACTTTGAAGTCAATGCCCTGCGCCTGCCCAACCAAAGCGAGGGCGACTGGGAGTGCATCCGCCATCCCGGTGGCGCCCTGGCCGTACCGGTAACGTCCCAAGGCGAGCTGGTGCTGGTGCGGCAGTATCGCTTCACCGTCAGCGACCGGCTGCTGGAGTTTCCTGCCGGAACGCTCGAACCGGGGGAAAGCGCCGCCACCACCATCGCGCGCGAAATTGAGGAAGAGATTGGCTACCGCACCCACCGCTGGCAAGCGCTGGGGGAGTTTGCCCTCGCGCCCGGCTATTCGGACGAATACATCTATGCCTTCCTGGCACGCGAGCTGGAGCTGCTAGCTGCGCCTCCCAGCGGCGATGCCGATGAGGACATCGAGATCGTGACCCTAACGCCCCAGGCGCTCGAGGATGCCATTCGGGCTGGCGAGCCTGTGGATGCCAAATCCATCGGTAGCTTTTGGCTGGCGCGCCCGCATTTGGAGGCGGCATGAGCGAGCGGGTCCTGTTTTGGCACCGCCGCGATCTGCGCGCCTCCGACAACATCGGCCTGGCCGCTGCCCACCGGCAAAGCGAGCGCGTGGTGGGCGCGTTTTGCTTTGACCCGGCCTTACTGGGACCGGCAGTGGCCCCTGCCCGTGTTGCATACCTGCTAGGTTGCCTGCGCGAGCTGCAGCAGCGCTACTGGCAAGCGGGCAGCGAGCTGCTGGTGCTGTACGATGACCCCAGCCGCGGCATTCCAGCGCTCGCGGCGGCGATTGGGGCCAGCGCGGTCTTTTGGAATTGGGATATCGAGCCCTACGCCCGAGCTCGCGATCGCGCCGTGGGCGAGGCCCTGCACGAGCGCGGTATTGCCGCGCACGGCTACTGGGACCAGCTGCTGCATGCCCCCGGCGAGATCCGGACGCAATCGAGCAGCCAACCTTATACGGTCTTTGGGCCGTTTGCCCGCAACTGGCAGCGCCAGCCCAAGGCAGCACCCGCGGCCGCCTTGGAGGCAGCGCAGGGGTTGAGCGAGCAAGAGCGGCGCGCCGCCCAAGCAGCCGGTGCCCGGTCGCTGCCGAGCGAGCGCGAGCTGGGCTTTAGCTGGCGCGGTGAGCTGCCGCTAGCACCGGGCGAGGCGGCAGCGCGGCAGCGCCTGACCGCCTTTTGTGATCGCGCCTTGGGCGACTACGGCTGGCAGCGCGACTTCCCGGCGGTTGAAGGCACCTCCCAGCTTAGTGCCGCGCTCAAACTGGGGGCCATCGGCATTCGCGAGGTGTGGCAGGCGGCCAGCGCCACAGGCACCACCAGCCGCAGCGAGGAAGCCAGCCACAGCGTGCAAGCCTGGCAGCAGGAGCTGGCCTGGCGCGAGTTCTACCAGCATGCCCTGTACTTTTTCCCCAAGCTGGCCGATGGACCTTACCGGCGAGTGTTTGTGGGCTTTCCGTGGGACAACGATCCCGAGCGCTTCGCGGCGTGGTGCGCCGGGCAAACGGGCTATCCCATTGTGGATGCCGCCATGCGCCAGCTCAATGCCGTGGGCTGGATGCACAACCGCTGCCGCATGATCGTGGCGAACTTTTTGACCAAAGATCTGCTCGTTGACTGGCGCTGGGGCGAGCGCTACTTCATGCAAGCGCTTTTTGACGGCGATTTGGCTGCCAACAACGGCGGCTGGCAATGGAGTACCTCGTGTGGGCTCGATCCCAAGCCGCTGCGCGTGTTCAACCCCACTACCCAGGCCCGCAAGTTCGACCCTGAAGGCGAGTACGTGCGCGCTTGGGTGCCGGAGCTGCGATCGCTGGAGCCGGAAGCGCTCGTTAGCGGCAACATCCCGGAGGCCGAGCGCGATCGCTGCGGCTATCCGCCCCCCATTGTCGACCACCACCAGCAGCAGCGCACGTTCAAAGCGCGCTACCAGCAGCAAAAAGCGGCTGCCGATGCCTAACGCTAACCGGTTGCAGCCTCATAGGTGGCCTGCATCCAGGCCCACTGCTGCTGCAATCCGGACTCTAGCGGCACTTGCGGTCGATAGCCCAGCACCCGATGCGCCCGCGAGACATCGGCCCCCGTATGGCGCGCATCGCCCATGGCGCGCTCGGCGTAGCGACGTTGCAGCGACCGACCGACCGTCCGCTCGATGGCATCCAGCACCTCGGTCAGCGCGACGCGGCTGCCGCCGCCGACGTTGATGGCCTGCCCTACCGCTTCTGGGGCTTGCGCGGCCGCCAAGTTGGCAGCGACGGCATCGCTGATGAAGGTAAAATCGCGCGTCTGCCGGCCGTCACCGTAAACGGCGATGGGCTCGCCGGCAAGCGCGGCCCGGAAAAACTTGTGAAACGCCATATCCGGTCGCTGCCGCGGGCCGTAGACGGTGAAGTAGCGCAGCGCCGTCGCCGGAACGCCGAAGTTTTGCCAGTAGAGCCAGCAGAGCTGCTCGGCAGCCAGCTTGGTGATGCCGTAGGGGGAGATGGGCTGCGGGCAAACCGACTCGGGGGTGGGCAGGGTCTCGGCATTGCCGTAGACCGAGGAGGTGGAGGCAAAGACAAAACGCTGCAACCCCGAGGCATGCTTGGCGGCCTCCAGCATGCACTGGGTGGCATTGATGTTGCGTTCGGTGTAGTCCCCAAAGCCTTGCCCCCAACTGGCGCGTACGCCTGCTTGGGCCGCTTGGTGAAATACCGTCGAGCTTTGCGCCAGCAGCGCCGGCCAATCGAGCGTCTGAATCTCGCCCGCGATGAGCTCGAACGCCGCATGGGACTGCAGCGCCGCGACGTTTTGGCGCTTGAGCGCTGCATCGTAGTAGTCGTTGAAGCTGTCGATGCCGATGACGCGCTCGCCCTGCTGTAGCAGCGCTTCGGCCACGTGAGAGCCGATAAAACCGGCAGCACCAGTTACTAGATGGGTTGCCATGGTCCCCCTTGCAACGGACGGACTGGATTCTAGCGGCTCGTGGCAACCGGGCCGCGTCCAGCCAGCACCGGCAGCAGCTTACAATTTGAGCGGACACTTGCGGGGCGGTTATGAAGGTTGCCGTCATTGGGAGTGGGGGGCGCGAGCACGCGCTGGCCTGGAAGCTATTGCAATCGCCGCACATCGAGCGCGCCTTCTGCCTGCCCGGTAATGGCGGGACTGCTCGGACGGCCGGCTGTCAGAACGTTGCCCTCGCTGCCGACGATTTCGCCGGCATTGCGCGCTGCGTGCAGGAGCGCGGCATCGAGCTGGCCGTGGTCGGACAGGAAGGACCGCTGGCACAGGGGTTAACCGACTACCTGCACGAGCGCGGCATCCCCACCTTCGGTCCCACCCAAGCAGGCGCGCAGCTCGAGGCCAGCAAGGCTTGGACCAAGGATCTGCTGGCCTCGGCCGGCATCCCCACCGCAGCCGCCGCGACGTTCACCAATGCCACCGCTGCCCATGACTACGTACGCCGCCAGGGCGCGCCCCTGGCTGTCAAAGCCGACGGCTTGGCAGCGGGCAAAGGCGTCGTCATTGCTACGACGGTGGCGCAAGCCCAGGCCGCGATCGCCGAGCTATTCCAACAGGGCCATACCGCGCTGGTCGTTGAGGAGTGCTTGCAGGGGGACGAGCTCACGGTCATGGCCCTCACGGACGGGCAGACCGTGCGTCCGCTGCTGCCTTCCCAGGACTACAAGCGCATTGGCGAGGGCGACACGGGGGCCAATACCGGAGGCATGGGGGCTTGCGCGCCCGCACCGCTGGCTGATGGCGCCCTAATGGCGCGCATCGAGCAGGAGATCTTGCAACCCACCGTGAGCGCGCTGCGATCGCGCGGCATTGACTATCGGGGCGTGCTCTATGCCGGCTTGATGGTGACCCCCCAAGGCGAGCCTCGCGTGCTGGAGTTCAATTGCCGCTTTGGCGATCCCGAAATCCAGGCCGTACTGCCGCTGCTGCGCTCGCCGCTGGATGAGCTGCTGCTGGCCTGTACCGAGCGTCGGCTGGCAGCAGTACCAGCGCTGCAATGGTATCCCCAGCGAGCGGTTTGCGTCGTAACCGCCGCGCAAGGCTATCCCGGTGCCTATGAAAAAGGCCATGCCATCACCGGTCTAGCTGAGGCGCAGCAGGCTGGGGGGGTGCTGTTTCATGCCGGAACCCAGCACACCGAGCAGGGGGGATGCGTCACCGCTGGCGGTCGGGTCCTGGCCGTGACGGCCACTGGCGAGACGTTCGAGCGGGCGCGCGCCCAGGCTTATGCTGCGACCGAGCGCATCGCGTTTGCTGGCAAGTACTACCGCCGCGACATCGGCGATCGCCTCAGCTAAGGCGCCGGGCGATCGCGCGCTGTCAAATCTGATATAAACTTATATTAAGATAAACTTAAGGGAACAAAGATTCCCTAACTTTAATCTCGCAGCGGCTGCCGAGCGGCCGCCCGCAATTGCCCTAGCGGGCAAAATGCGTTGCCGTCAGGCGGCTGCGGCCGCACCCCTAAAACGCGCTAGCGACTACACCCACTGTTGTTGGCACTCCTGCGCCGAATCCGAGACGCCATCGCCCGCTGGTGGGCCGACTTTACCCTCCAGACCCGCCTGCTGGGCGTTGCCACGCTGGTGGTATCGCTGGTCATGAGCGGCCTGACCTTTTGGGCCGTCAATGCCATCCAGCAGGATGCCCGCATGAACGACACCCGCTTTGGGCGGGATTTGGGGTTGCTGCTGGCTGCCAACGTGGCGCCCCCAATCGCCGAGGGCGATCTGGAGTCCGTCGCTCAGTTCTCGGGACGCTTTTACCGCAGCACCGAAAGCGTTCGCTACATCCTCTACGCCGACGAGAGCGGCCAAATCCTTTTTGGCGTTCCCTTCTCCGAGTCGGAACCGCAGAGCGAGCTAACGCTCCAGCGGCGGATCGAGCTGCCTGAGGGCTACGCTGCCGATTCCGAGGCACCGTTCGTGCGCCAGCATGTGACCCCCAATGGGGAAGTGACGGATGTCTTTGTGCCGCTGCGCCACGAAGGCAAGTACCTGGGCGTCTTGGCCTTGGGCATCAATCCCAATCCCACAGTAGTCGCCTCTGCCAACCTGACCCGCGATGTTACCATCGCGGTTTTTATTGCCATTTGGGCGCTGGTGCTGCTGGGGATCGTGTTCAATGCACTCACGATTACCAAACCTATCAAAGAGCTGGTGGCGGGCGTGCGCAACATCGCCGCCGGCAACTTCAAGCAGCGCATCGAGTTGCCTTTTGGCGGGGAGTTGGGCGAGCTCATTGCCAGCTTCAACCACATGGCCGAGCGGCTGAAGCGTTACGAAGAGCAAAACATCGAGGAGCTCACTGCCGAAAAGGCCAAGCTGGACACCCTAGTCTCGACCATTGCCGATGGCGCCGTTCTGCTCGATGCCAACCTACAGGTCATGTTGGTCAACCCCACGGCGCGGCGTATCTTTGGCTGGCAGCAGCGCGATCCCGTCGGTGAGAACGTCCTCTACCACTTGCCGGCGGCCGTTACGGTCGAGATCACCCAACCGCTCTACCGCATTGCGGCGGGCGAAACGCTCGAGCCCGAAGGCAGCGACCCCACCCACACCGAGGGACCCGAGCATGGCTCGCAGTGGCGCGACGGCGGCGAATTCCGCATCACCCTGGATGCCCCCAACCAGCGCACCGTCCGCATCTTGCTGACCCAAGTGTTCGGGCAATCCCGCGAAGGGGTCAAAGGCATCGCCATGACAGTACAAGACATCACCCGCGAGGCAGAGCTCAACGCGGCCAAAAGCCAGTTCATCAGCAACGTCTCGCACGAGCTGCGGACGCCGCTGTTCAACATCAAATCGTTCGTTGAGACCCTCAACGAGTACGGCGAGGAGTTGGGCGGGCAGGAACGCCAGGAGTTCTTGCAAACCGCCAACCACGAAGCCGACCGGCTCACGCGCCTGGTTAATGACGTGCTGGATCTCTCGCGGCTGGAGTCGGGCAGAAGCTATCGCTTCAGCGCCATCGATCTGGCCCAGGCCATCGAGCAAACCGTCCGCAACTACCACCTCAATGCCCAAGAACGCGAGATCGAGCTCAAATCGGAGCTCGAATCGCAATTGCCGCCCGTTTGGGGCAACTACGACTTGCTGTTGCAGGTGCTGACTAACTTGGTGGGCAACTCGCTCAAGTTCACCTCAGCCGGTGGGCAGGTCACGCTGCGCGCCTACCGGTTCGATGGCGAGCGGGCGCATGCTTACGAAGGCGAGCGCGTGCGCGTGGCCGTGGCCGATACCGGCATTGGGATTGCCTCCGAGGACAAAGCGGCGATCTTCGATCGCTTTTATCGGGTCGAGGATCGGGTTCACACGCTCGAGGGGACCGGCTTGGGGCTCTCCATTGTCAAAAACATTGTCGAGAAGCACCACAGCCAGATCCACCTCGAGAGCGAGGTCGGGCTCGGAACCACGTTTTGGTTCGATTTGCCCGTTTACCAGCCGCACGATGGCGAAGCCAATGCGACTGCCGAGCTCGAATCGAGCGAGCAGCCTTCCGATATGCCGCTAACTTCCTCCTGAGGCGGGCTGGCTCGGTTCGGACGGGCTCAACGCCGCGGCAGAGGGCTTGGGCTGCAAGGGGTTGTTGAAAAACGCCCCCGTTTGCGGCGGCAGTGCCGGATCGGCGATGACATCGGTCAAGCTCTTGAGAGCCCCCGTTACTGGGATGGCCAGAATGACGCCCAGCAGCCCACCAATGCGCGCGCCCAACAGCAACGCGACCAAAATGACCACGGGCGATAGCCCCGTGAGGTTGCCCATAACCCGCGGGCTGACCAAGTTGTCTTTGAACTGCTGCACGACGACCGACACGGCCAGCACTTGCAGTGCCAGCCACCCATCGATAAAGGCCACAAGCAGGGTAACCGTGCCGATGCCAATGGTGGCCCCAATAAAGGGGATGAGCTCTAGGGCGCCCACAAACAGCGCGAACAGCAAAAAGAAGGGAACGTCCAACACCCGAAACGCCAGCGTTAGGGTTGCCGCCATGAAGCTCCCTAGCAACAGCTGCCCGGTGACAAAGCGCTGCAGGTTCTGCTGGAGCGCGCGGGTGAGCTCCTGTTGGATGGGCGGTGCCAAAAACAAGGTGATGCCGCGCCAGAGGCGGGCACTGTCAAGCAGCATGTAGAACGAGACCACCACGATCAAAATGGCTTCGATGACCCAGTTGAACGTGCCCAGCACCACCCCAAAGCCGGTGGAGGCAATGTTTTGAAACTGATTCTGCAGGCGCTCGATCACGCGATCGGCGATGGGTTTGAAATCAACGGGCAAATCGTTGGCTTCCGCCCAGGCCTGAGCGGCCGCTAGCTGCCGCTGCAAGTCATCGAGCAGGGCCGGCAAGCGCGCAACCAGCTGCCGCCCTTGATCGATGGCAGGCGGCACCACCGTAAAGCCCACCAACGTGGTAACCAAAATGGCGGCCAGATAGGCCAGCGGAATTAGGCCAGCGGAATGGCGATCCCGCGCGGGAGGGACAGCCGCTGCAAGCCGGCAACGGCGTAGTTGAACAAAAACGCGATTAGGGCCGCTGTCAGCAGCAAGCCGATGAGGCCGCTGACGTGATCCAGCGTGCTGACGGTCACCCAACCCGTTACCAGGATGAGCAGTCAAGTCAGCAAAAATCTTTGGAACGGCGACAGTCGTGCAGCCATTGCTTGCCGTGGCCTCGCTCCATCAATACGACCGCAGCATAGCAACCGCTCGGGGCTCGCTCGGGCTGCCAGTGCCAACCGGCAACAGGCTACCCTGACTGGGGGGCGGCGCAGCCAGCCATCGCACCCAGGATGCCGATCCGGCCGATGCAGATTGACCACGTTCACTTCTACCTCGACGATGCCCCGCGGTGGCGCCGCTGGTTCGCGCATGCAATGGGCTTTGTCCCCATTGCCAGCGGCAGCTGCGCCACCGACACGGACACCGAGATCCTGCGCAGCGGCCCGGTGACGCTGGCGCTCTCGTCCCCGCGCTCGCCTGCCAGTCCGGTGGCGCCCTATTTGGCTGATCGCCCGCCGGGGGTTGCCGAGCTGGCCTTCCGCGTTGCCGACATCGACTTCTATTGCGCCTCGGGCGGCGATCGCGGGCGCATTCAGACCCAGTCGGACCCGCAGGGGACGCTGCGATGGTGCTCGTTGGCTAGCCCGGCTGGCATTGCGCACACGCTAATCGAGCGCAGCGGCAGCACGCCCCCCCTTCCCCATTGGAGCGAGGGCTCCCCAGCCGCTTCTGCCCCAGCAGCGCCCGAGGTCACCTTTAGCGGCATCGACCACGCTGTGGTCAACGTCCCGGCCGGAGCGCTCGAGTCCACCGCTGCTTGGTACGAGGCGACCTTGGGCTTCCAGCGACAGCAGCGCTTTAGCATCCAAACCCAACAATCGGGCCTGTACTCCCAGGTCATGGTCCATCCCGACAGTGGCGTTCGCCTCCCCATCAACGAGCCCAGCTCGGCCAATTCGCAAATTGCGGAATTTTTGCAGGCCAACGGCGGCCCCGGGCTGCAACATCTGGCCCTGCAGGTGCAGCCCATTGCGCAGGCGACGCGCGAGCTCCGCCAAGCGGGCGTTCCGTTTTTGCCCGTCCCCGAGGCCTACTACGAGCGGCTGCAGGCCCGCTCGCCCCAACTACCGCTCTCGCCCAGCGAGTGGCAAGTGATCGCCGAAGCCCAAGTCCTGGTCGATTGCGAGCGCTCCGAAACGAACGGGCACTCCGAGGCGTCTCCCTTACTGCTGCAAATTTTTACCCAGCCCATTTTCCACTGCCCCACGTTTTTCTTTGAGCTGATCGAGCGCCGCCAGCAAGCGCAAGGGTTTGGTGAGGGCAACTTCCAAGCGCTGTTTGAAGCCATGGAACGGGAGCAGCTCAAGCGGGCCAGCTTGTAGGGGCAACGGCCTGCGAATGGGCCCTTGCGAGCCAAACCCGATAGAATTGTAGCGGCCAGTTAAGAATTATTGCTCTATGATCCGGCTCATTACCGATTTTGACGGTCCGCTGGTTGATGTCTCCGACCGTTACTATCGGGTCTATCGATTCTGCTTGGAGCAGGCACGCGAAGCCGGGCAACCCGTGCGCGCGCTCTCTAAAGAACGGTTCTGGCAGCTCAAGCGCGCGCGCGTCCCCGAGCGCCGCATCGGCCGCATGTCGGGGCTAGACGAGGCTCAAGCCCAGATTTTTGCCCACCTGCGGCGCGTCAACATTCACACCTTGCCTTATCTAATTCACGATTGCTTGCAGCCAGACGCCATCCCCGTCCTGGAGCGAGCGCAGCGAGCGGGCATGGCCTTGAGCGTGCTCACCATGCGCCGCCATCAGGAACTAGCGTTTGCACTGGATCGCTTCGGGCTGGAGCGGTTTTTCCCGCCGCAGCAGTGCTACTGCTTGGGCAACGCGGCCGTCAAAACCGGCGACGTGCGCGATAAATCGCTCCTGATGGCTCGCGCCCTAGCCGAGCTACCGCCGGCCTCGGAGGTGTGGATGGTGGGCGATACCGAGGCCGACATTCTGGCCGCCCGGGCCAATGGGGTCCGATCGATTGGGGTTCTGTGCGGCATCCGCAATCGCGAGCAGCTGCAGCGCTACCGCCCCGATTGCCTTGCCGACAGCTTGGGCGATGCCATCGAGACCGTTGCGACCGCCACCTCAGCCGTTGCTTCCGGCTAGCGCAGAAAGCTGCCGGTCAGCCAGAAGGTAAAAAACGCCACTAGGGCAGCAAACTGGTCGGTTGCCAATGCGGCGGTCAGGTCCGTCTGGGCCAGCCCCGTTCCAATACCGATGCCCGCAATCAAGCTGACTAGCGAGATCGCAAGCGCGCGCCCAAAGCGCTGTTCTTTGCGGTTGAGCCAATAGAGGCAAGCGCCGAACCCCAGGGCAACTAGCAGCGGCAGGACCGAGCCTTGGCTGGGCTCGTAAAAAAGCGCAACGGCACTCAGCAGGATGTAGATAGCCGCTGGGATGAGAATGTCGTCGCGCGAGGGGGTATCGAGCGATCGCTGGAACCAGCTCGGTGGGGCACTGGCCGGGGATGGTTTGGATTGCGTGGGTTCCTGAGCGCCGCGATGCGGAAACCGGATGCGTTCGGGGACTTTGATCTTGCCCTCTTGGCGCTGCTTCAAGCGCTCCATGATGATCGCATCGTAGGCCGCTTCGACGCTCTCCAAAACTGCACTGTCATCTTTGTGCTCGCGCATGAGGCGATTTTTGGCATCTTGGATCTGCTCGAAAGAAGCGTCTTCCGCGACCCCAAGTTCGGCGTAGGGATTGCGATCGCTCATCGGTAACCTCCGAGACTTCCGCCAGGGCGCTCGCCCGAATCCAGCCGCCCATATCGCCATAGCGATAGCCCCCTAGGGGGCTACCATTCAGTCTAGCCCGAACGCGACCGGCCCAGGCGTCCCCCCTCACGCCGGATCGCCTAGTCGTTGCGAGCGGCTTCCGTACCGTTCGCAGTGCTATTGGCAGACGGGTTCTGCGCGCTATCGCTGCTTTGAGGGGATTGGGATTGATCCGATTCGAGCTCTGCGGTCATCCGGACGGATTCCTGCAGCTGCTGGCTCTCCTGCCGGAACTGGTCCTGGAACGATTGGGACGCATCCTGAAAGCTCCGCATGGCCTTGCCTAGGCTGCGCCCAATTTCAGGAAGCTTTTTGGGCCCAAATACCAGCAGCGCAACGGCAAAAATGAGGGCCATCTCCGGCAATCCAACGCCAAAGACGTTCATGAGGGCGCTCCTCGCTTGCGCTCGACACTTAACCTGCGGTCGGGGCGCTCGGCCCGACTGCTAGGTTGCTATTGCCCTAGAGATTGGCTCAAGCTGCGCCAGTCTGCCTCGACCCCCTCGATTAGCAGGGACGAGTTGTAGATCTGCAGGATGATGAGCAAAAAGACAAAAAACAGCCCCATGAAAACGCCCATCAGCGGCGTCGTCCCCCAGCCGGGCACGACCTTACCGTATTCGGAGTTCAGTGGCTTGAGAATGTCACCCAACCAAGTGCGTTGTGGCATAGCAATACCGAGGGTGCTCGTCGCGCTCTTTAAGGGCATGTAAAATTATAAAAGAAGGAGACCTTATCAATCACATCGTTCCTATGGAACCAGCAACCGCCATTAGCGTCACCATTGCGGCGGTTGTCGTTGGCGTCACAGGGTATGCCATTTACATGGCCTTTGGGCCGCCGGCTGCTGAGTTGAGCGACCCGTTTGAAGAGCACGAGGAGTAGCAGCGGCCGGATCGGCTGGAGTTGAGTTCGCCCATTGCCCATAGGGGTCAGTGCAATCCGGGGTCCTCGTTCGCTCAACGTTCGTGCCCCAGTGCTTGCAGCTGGCTGAGCGTGTGGCTGCTAGCTGCGTGCCTGGATAAAGCGCCCACCCCGACGGCGTTCAGCCTTAAGAACCGGCAAGCCGTTTTAACGGGCGCCCAATGCAGGGGGCAATGCCAGGCCAACCGGACTGCATAAGCTTGCCGCCAAGACAGCCTATCGCTAGCACGGCAGCGGGGATTAACCATGCAGGTACCGCTCGAAGTTGACTACCGCAACGTTGACAAAACCGAGGCGCTAGAGTCGCTCATTCGCGACAAGGTTGCCAAGCTCGAGCAAGTTTGCAACCAGCTAGATAGCTGCCGCGTCTCGGTGGAAAAAGTCCACGAGCAGCCGCGTAGCGGTTCGCCTTATCGGGTGCGCATTGACGCTACCGTTCCGCCCGGGCACGAGATTGCCGTAGCGAAAAATCCTGGCGAAGGCAGCCGCGACGCCCCGCTCGAGGCGGTCATCCGCGATGCCTTCCAGGCGGCCCGCCGCCGCCTGAACGAGCTGAACGAGCGCCAACACGGCCACACCAAGCAGCACTAGCGCTGGGAAGCCGCTCGGCCGGCATCGGCACGAGCGGCCCTATCCCGGTTAAGCTTGACTGCCGGCCTTGACGGATTTATCCACCAGCGTGCTGACCTGCTCGACGTCCTTCCAGCCCAAGATCTCGGTGACCTTGTTTTCCAAGTTTTTGTAGGTACGGAAAAACTCGGCGATTTCGTCCTGGCGGTGTTGGGCTATATCGGCCAGCGACTTGACGTTTTGGTAGCGCGGATCTTCGGTGGGCACGCACAAGAGCTTCTCGTCGCGATCGCCATCGTCGATCATCTCCAGCATGCTGATCGCGCGCGCCGGGATGATGCACCCCGGGAAGGTGGGCTGATCCATTAAGACCATGCCATCGAGCGGATCGCCATCGTCGGCGAGCGTGTTGGGGACAAAGCCGTAATCGTATGGGTACTGCAGGGAGGAGTACAGCACCCGATCGAGGGCGAACGCGTTGAGGTCCTTGTCGAACTCGTACTTGTTTTTACTGCCGCCCGGAATCTCGATCGCCAAGTTGATCGTTCCGGGCTCGGGTTGGGCGGGGATGCGCGATAGATCCAAAACTTAACTCCAAGCAACTCTGCAAGCGTAACGGCGCGCCGCTGGGGCATTTTAGCTGGTCCGGGCATCATTCGGGTCGACCCAGCGCCCGTCGGCTTTGATCAAGTTGATGAGCTCCTCAACGCCGCGCTCTTGCGGGACCCGCTTGATTTCTTCCTTGCCGCGATAGAGCGCAATGTAGCCGGGCTGCTTGCCCACGTAGCCGTAGTCGGCATCGGCCATTTCGCCGGGTCCGTTGACAATGCAGCCCATGACGGCGATGTCCAGCCCCTTGAGGTGGCTGGTGGCCTCGCGCACCTCCTGGAGAACCTCCTCCAAGTTGAACTGCGTCCGACCGCAAGAGGGACACGCCACGTACTCCACCATGGTCTTGCGCAGCCCCAGCGATTGCAGGATGCTGTAGCAAACGGGCAGCTCATTCTCGGGCGGTTCGGTCAGTGAAACGCGAATGGTATCGCCGATGCCCTCGGCCAGCAGGGTGCCGATACCCGTGCTGGATTTGAGGCGCCCGTACTCGCCGTCGCCGGCTTCAGTGACGCCCAAATGGAGCGGGTAATCCATCCCCAGCTCGTCCATGCGCTGCACCATCAAACGGTAGGCCGCCAGCATGACGGGCACGCGCGAGGCTTTGAGCGAGATCACCAGGTTGTAAAAATCCAGCGATTCGCAAATGCGGATGAACTCGAGGGCGGACTGCACCATGCCCTCGGGCGTGTCGCCGTAGGTAAACAGCATCCGCTCGGCTAGCGAGCCGTGGTTGACCCCAATGCGCATGGCCTTGCCCCGTTCGCGCAGCGTGGCAACCAGCGGCTCCAGGGTCTCGCGGATTTTGTTGCCGATTTCATCAAACTCGGCTTGGGTGTACTCCGTGCGGCCGGATTTGGGCTTTTCGAAGACGTAGAGACCGGGATTGATGCGGACTTTGTCGACGTGCTTGGCCACCTCGAGCGCAATCTTCATGCCGTTGTGGTGGACGTCGGCCACCAGCGGCACGGGCTGATAGCTTTCTTGCAAGCGCGATTTGATCTGGGCGAGCGCCTTGGCGTGCGCCAGACTAGGCACCGTAACGCGTACGATTTCGCTGCCCTGCTGGTGCAGGTTTTGAATGGCTGCAACGCAGCCTTCCACATCGAGGGTGTCCTCGTTGATCATGGACTGCACCACCACAGGGTGGCCGCCACCGATGGTGACGTTGCCCACCGGAACAGGGCGGGTCTTGCGGCGGTGGATGGCGGTATCAGTTTGGGGCGCCTCAGTGCCAGCGTCCGATTTCGGCAGCGTTTGCATGACCTACCTGGTTGATTGCAAGTTAGCGCTAATGCCAGCCGCAGCTAGCTTGTTCCCATTTTGGCCGATGGGACAAGCAGATGCGAAGCGGGGCTGCGCGATTCGAGGTCAGCCGCCTGCTTATGGCGTTGGGACGGCTGGTTCCCACCCCAGACTGCGCAACAGCCGGTCGGTGTCGAAATGGGTGCCGATCAGCTCCCGAACGCACGGCACTTTCGCCAGCGCCGCAAAGCGCGCTTGACCGAAGGCCCAATCGGCGGTCTCCACCGCGGCCAACGTATCGCGATCCACCGATAGCACCGGAATCTCCAGCCGCTCGGCTTGCGCCAGGACAAAATCCCGCGGCCGCACGCCGCCGGTTAGCACTAGGCAGTGCGTGGTTGCAGTCTCGAGGGCAGCCATCTGCAGGTCGCTGCGATCACCGCCGGTCACGACCGCCAAGTTGGCGCGCTGGCGAAAGTACTGGATGGCCGAGCTGACGTTCATGGCGCCAATGGCCAAGGTTTCCACCATCAGATCCAGGCGATCGCGGCGGCAGAGAACCTGGGCTTGGAGCTGCTGGGCCAGCTCGCGCACGCTGACCCCGCGCAGCAAGCTCTGCCGCGGGAGTGCTCCCAACACCGGAATGCCCGAGCGCTCCAGATACGGCACGAGCTCGGTGGTGGCACTGGGCAATGCCTCGGCCGGAACGTCGCTGATGGCAACCCCCAGCAGCCGCTCCCCCAGCGCACTTCGGGCGGCCAGGAGTTCGTCGGCCAGTTGGCACGCGTCGTAGCGCGCCACAAGCGCGACATCCGCCGTCAGCGCCGCTGCCATTTGCGGCAACGACAGCTGGAACGCGGCACCGGCCGCCAGGGTTTGCGGCCCCTCCAGCAACGTCAAATCGCCTCGGAACTGCGCGGCGTACTGCTGCAAGCGATCCTCGAGATCGCGCGGCCCCTCACCGCGCAATTGCCGGGCGACGGTGGGGGAATCCAGCTGCAAGATGGGCGGGTAGCAGCGCTCGGGCGGTAGGGCCAGCGTTCGTTGGATGAACTGAAGGTCTGCTTCCTCCGTCGCTGCCGCACCGTCCTGAGGGGTGGTCCCTAGGGGTTTGCCGCAGGCAATCGCCATGCCGCGCTGTTGCAGCTGGCAAGCAAGTCCCACGATCGTCGCCGTTTTGCCGCTGCAAGGGGCCATTGAGCCCACCAGCAATTGTCGGGCGCGTTCTGCCACGGCTGCTTGCGCTCCTTAGCACTGGATGGTTGCCCTTCCCAACCATGGTGGCTGATGGCGATGCGCGCGACCCGGTAATGCCGCTGCTGCGCGTGATCGTTTCACTCGGCGATCACGGCATTCTCATCCCAGTTGGTATCTGGTATGCTTAGCAGTTGAACAATCCCAACGGCCGCGCACGCAAGAGCCACTGCTGCCAGCGCTACCCCCATGTCGCAGCTCATTCTGATCCGCCACGGTCAAAGCACTTGGAACGCTCAGGGGCGCTTTACAGGCTGGGTTGATGTCCCGCTGAGCCGCGAGGGGCGCGACGAAGCGCGGCGAGCAGCAGCCAAGCTCAGCCCTTACCGCATCGATATTTGCTTTACTAGCTTGCTCATCCGCGCCATCGAGACGGCGGTGATCTGCTTGACCGAGTGCGAAGGCACCTGCGGCCTCAAAAGCCCGGTCCTGCGGCACGAAGCTGACGATTCCGATTGGCAGGGATGGGATAGCTACCAAGGCGATCCCGACCGAGAGATGCCCGTGTATCTGTGCCGGGCGCTTGACGAGCGCTGCTACGGCAGCTTGCAGGGGCTCAACAAGGCCAAAACCGTGCGCGATATGGGCGAGGAAACAGTGCGGCGCTGGCGGCGCTCCTACGCCAGCCGCCCGCCCGGCGGCGAGAGCTTGCAAGATAATGCCGCCCGCACCGTGCCCTTTTTCCGCTCGCGCATCCTGCCCAACTTGCAGAATGGCGAGAACGCCTTGGTTGCCGCTCACGGCAACTCCTTGCGCTCCATTGTCATGACCTTGGATGGGCTGAGCGAGGAGGAAGTCCCCAACCTGGAGCTCTCGACCGGCGTGCCCATCGTCTATCAGCTGGATGCCGAGGGGCGCGTCATGGACAAAGCCATCCTCGATGACTCGGTCATGGCGGCAACGGGCTCGGCCTGAGGGGCTGCGCTAGGCTGAACGAGCAGTTGAGCTAGGGGCGATCGCTCCGAGCAGCATGCCCGATTTAGCTAGTTCCGCTAGCCCCAACCATGCGGTCAGTGTGGCGCCCATGATGGACCGCACCGACCGCCACTTTCGCTACTTCATGCGGCAGCTAACGCGCCGCACGCTCCTTTACACCGAGATGGTAACCGCGGCCGCCATCCGCCACGGCGACCGCGAGCGGCTGCTGGGGTTTGACGAGCGCGAGAGGCCGCTTGCGCTGCAAATCGGCGGCATCGAACCGGCGGCGGTTGCCGAGTGCGCTCGCATTGCCCAGGACTGGGGCTATGACGAGCTCAACCTCAACGTGGGATGTCCCAGCGATCGCGTGCAGCAAGGCGAGCTCGGGGCTTGCCTGATGGCGCAACCCGAGCGCGTGGCGCGCGCCGTTAGCGCAATGCGCGCGGCAACGACCCTGCCGGTAACGGTCAAGCATCGCATTGGCATCGACAATCAAGATCGCTACGCCGATCTGGCGCGCTTCGTCCGCATTGTTGCCGAGGCCGGCTGCCAGCGCTTTACCGTCCACGCGCGCAAGGCCTGGTTGCAGGGGTTGAGCCCGCGCGAAAATCGCAACGTCCCGCCGCTGCGCCACGCCGAGATCCACCAACTCAAGCGCGAGTTTCCCCACCTGACAATCGAGACCAACGGCGGCATTACGACGCTGGCACAAATCCAGCATCACCTGCGGTTTGTCGATGCCGTCATGATGGGGCGGGTGGCTTGCGACGACCCGTACCTGCTGGCGTTTGTTGATCGCTACGTTTACGGCGATGCGAGCGCGCCCTCAACCCGCCAGGAAGCGGTCGAGGCGATGCTGCCCTACATTGATGAATGGATGGCCCGAGGTGCCAAGCTGGTTGCCCTGACCCAGCCCATGTTGAACCTATTTTGCGGCCGGCCCGGCGCCAAGGCCTGGCGGTGCCACCTTAGCGAGAACGCGCATCGCGCCACCTCTGGCTCGGCGCTGGTGCGCGAGGCGCTAGCCCGGGTTGCGCCAGCCGCTCCCGAGCCGGATAGCTCAGAGCAAGCCCCAAAAGTGGAGCAAGCCCTGGTCGGTTAAGCCCTCAATGGCGATCGCGCTCGCAAAGCCGATCATGGCCAGGCGGCCGTTCCAAACCTCGGCGCTAGGGCTAAACCCAAATTGAAAGCGCGTAGCCAAATCGCCGTAAGCTTGCTGCCAGCGGGAGCGATCCAACATCCGATTGCCAGCTCCACATCAAGCGAACGGCAGAGGTTGCCCCCTGCCGCTTGCCATTGTTGCCCGATTCGGTCGGGTGCGATCTAGAGCAGGCCCAGGAAATCCAGAACGCCTTGACCGGTCAGGAGCTCCACAATCAGCGCACTCAAAAAGCCGATCATGGCTAGGCGCCCGTTCCACAGCTCGGCGCTTGGGTTGGAGCCAAATTCGAACTTGCGGGCGTAGTCAGCGTACTGCCGTTGGAAATTGGAATTTTGCTCGGCCATAGTGACCTCCTTCTAGTGCGAGTTGGCTGCAAGCGATCTGCTTGGCATCGGAGCCAGGCGCGCAGGGCAAGCGACTGCCGCGGCCACCTCATTATTAACGTATGTAACGATTGCTTGTCTAATCTGGCGTCGTTTGATAAAAGCGGCCGCCGGCCTACTGGAAGCCGCAAGCCGGCGATCGCAGCGGTGTAGGATCGGATCGCTGGCGATGCCCGCCTGGCAGCTCGGGCGCTAGGGTGACTCGTTCCCTTGGGGGGCTTGTTGGAGGACAGCGTTTCAATCAAGCATACGCTAACGGTCATGGTGGAGGACGAAGCCGGCGTTTTGACCCGCATTGCCGGCTTGTTCGCCCGACGCAGCTACAACATCGAGAGCCTTGCAGTGGGGCCGGCCGAGGAGCCAGGCATCTCGCGCCTTACGATGGTCGTTCCGGGCGACGACCGCACTGTCGAGCAGCTGGTCAAGCAGCTCTACAAGCTGGTCAACGTGCTGCAGGTACAGGATGTGACGCAAACGCCTTGCGTTGAGCGCGAGCTTATGCTGCTCAAGGTTAATGCCACAGATGCCAACCGGGGCGAGATCATCGAGCTGGCCCAAGTGTTTCGGGCGCGCGTTGTCGATGTTTCCGAGCACACGCTCACGCTCGAGGTGGTGGGCGATCCGGGCAAGATGGTCGCCATCGTGCAGATGCTGGACAAATTTGGCATCCGCGAGATCGCCCGCACGGGCAAAATCGTGCTGGTCCGCGACTCGGGAGTCAATACCGAGTATCTCAAATCTGCCGAAGCGGCCGTCTAGCCAGCCGGCTACCCTAAATAGAGCAGCAGGTTGAGCCCCGGAATCGTGCGCGATAGGGTCCAGATCAACAACCCGATGTAGAGGCTGCCCAGCCCCCACTGGTACCAGACCAGGGCGCTTACGGTGCCGGGCAAGTGCTGATCGCGCAGCCGAATGTCGTTGAAGCCCAGCTTGAGCAGGTTGTTAAAGCTGAAATCGTAGTAGTTGAGCCATCCCCAGCGGCGATCACAGCGGATGGGGGTAAAGTGATCGCGGTAGAAATAAAACTTGGGGATGATAGGCAGGCGGACGACGAGCAGGCGCAACTGGCGCGCGCTGCCGTCTTCCACTAAGTAGGTGACATCGAGCATGTCGTGGTAGCGTCCCTGGCGGTACAGGCGCGCCACCAGCAACAGCGGCACGGGCAGTACCATGGCGCCCAAACAGGCCAGGGTCAGCACCGGCTGCTCGGCCGAGCGCACCAGCGCCAGCAGACTGAGCGCGCTGACCAGGCCGAAGCTGAGAGCCATGCAAGCGGTTTCTTGCCGACCCGGCAGAATGGCGGCCGGGCGCCGCCGCCGCCACCGGTCCAGGAACCAAAACAGGACCGCAAAGTAAGCGGCGCCCAAAATGCCGACACTGACCACTAGCCCCACGTTCGTACCGTACTGGCTCAACAGCAGCAGCACGCTCAATCCCAACCATTGCACGGCTTCCCGCACGCGCTTCCAGTGCCAGCGTTGCGCCAGTGGCGTCCCAGCCCAACGCTCGGCGATTTGCGCCAACCGCAACCGTTGCGTTTGATACTCCAGCCAGTTGGCATCCTGGACTTGCTCTAGGCTGCGAAAGTTGAACACTAGGTTGCGCAGGACGCTTTCGTTGCCCTGCAGCGTCGGAACCGAAATGGCCCGGCCGATGGCGCCCGGATCGCCTAAAATCCGCGTTTTGTTGGCATCGAAGGCGAGGTTGGCAACGTTGAGATAAGTCCCGCGCGCAAAAACGGCATTGCTGAAATCGAGCTGGGCGAACAGGCTAACGCCCTGCAACGCAACAGGGGCATTGAAGCGGGCACCGCGGAAGGTGACCGGCCCCTCGAAGGTAGCTTCGGCCAGCGTGACTTCATCCAGGAAGCGGCCCTTGGCAAATAGGACCCGGTCCTGCCAGTTGGTCTGCGCTAGGTCGGCTTGGCCGTACCAGCGGACCTGCGTCCAGTCGGCAACGCCGCCAAAGTCGGCGTGCGCCATGCTAGCGCCTTGGTGAAAGAAGGCTTGGGCAAAATGCGCGTTGCCCTGAAAGTCAGCCCGGCGAAACGTCGCTGAGGCAAAGAAGGTGCTGTGGGCGAAGGTGGCAGTTTCGCCGAAGCTAGCGCGGCTGAAGTCTAGCTCGCCGCCAAAGTGCGCCCGCGACCAGTTGACCGTACCGGCAAATGCCGTTCCTAGGGCGCGTATTGGCTGCAGGAACAGCATGCCGTTGCCCTCAACCGGGCCTTGCAGCTCTGCCTCGCTCAGATCGAGCGGGCCGCGTAGCAAGGCAACGCTGCGCTCCTGGCTGGCTTGGGGAGCAGCTTCCGCTGTGCCCTCCTCGGCGGCGCGCAGGCGCTCCAATTTAGCTCGCTCGGCCTCGGTGAGTGCGAGCGTCTCGGCATCCGGGGCTATCCCCAGCTTGGCTAAGTTGAGCTGTCCCTGAATGACCGATTGGCGCAAATCGAGCCCGAGCGGCACCGGCGAGCGCGCTAGCGCCTGTTGCAGGATGCGGTAAAAGCGATCGCGGAATTCGGCGTTCTCGGCGCGCAGGTCAATGGCAAAGGCTTGCAAGTCGATGGTGGCGCTGCCGTTGGGGCTGGCGGGGGCTGCTGCCCGCGCCTGCAGCGCCTCCAGCGTGAGCGGCTCGCGCTCAGGGGCGGCGTGCAGCGGCGCTGGCAACACCAGCAGCGCCACTAGCAGCACCGCCAATCCGCCAGCCAGGCTTCGGGCCAGCAAGCCGGGTCGCGTCACGCCACGGTCAGCGCAACCTTGCCGGTCATGGCCCCTTGCTCTAGCAACTGGTGGGCAGCTTGCACTTGCGAGAGCGGATAGGTTTGGGCCAGCCGAATGCGCAGGCGGCCGCGATCGATCCAGTCGGCACACTGCTGCAGGATTTGGGCTTGGGCGCGCTGCGCCTCGATCGGGCCTTGCAACTGCGGCGTGAGCATGAGCTCAAAGCCCACGCGCAGGTTGCGCGAGCGCGCTTCCTTCCAATCCGTTTCGGCGCCTGCCTGCAGGAGCGTAACGGCGTTGCCGTAGGGCCGCACGGCCCCCAAGGAAGGCGACAGGACCGAAGGGCCTACCGTATCGAAAGCCAGATCGACGCCTTGACCGGCCGTCCAATCGCGCGCCGCTTGGACGAAGTCTTCCTGTTGGTAAAAAATGACCCAATCGGCACCTAGCTGGCGGACGAAGGTCGCTTTTTCTTCCGTGCTGACCGTCGTTGCCACGCTGGCCCCTTGCAGCTTGGCCAGCTGGATGGCCACGTGGCCGACGCCGCCGGCGCCCGCATGGACGAGCGCGCTCTGACCGGCTTGCAGTTGGCCGCGATCGTAGAGTCCTTCCCAGGCGGTAATCAGCACCAGCGGGGCTGCCGCGGCTTGGGCAAATGAAAGCGATTGCGGCTTGCGCGCCACAAAGCGCTCGTCGACCACGGCCAGCTCGGCATAGTTGCCCGTGCCCGGCTTGCCTAAGCCGCCCTGGCAAAAATACACCGCATCGCCCGGCTGGAAGCTCTCGACGGCCGAGCCGACTGCCTCCACTGTGCCGGCCCCATCGCAGCCCAAAATGGCCGGCAAGGCGTCGGGGTAGAAAACGCCGCGCTGGCGCAGCTTGGTATCGACCGGATTGACGCCGGCAGCCTGCAGCCGAACGCGCAGCTCGGTAGGGGCCTTAATTTGGGGATCCGGCACCTGCCGTTCTTCCAGAACTTCAGGATTGCCCGGTGCCGTCATGACCGCTGCTCGCATGGAAGCGCTCGCGCCGAACTCAGCCTCGATCAATGGTCTCACCCCAGCCGGGGCGTTTAGAAGTCATCTAGGAGTTGGCCGAAGTGCGCCACCAGGGTATCGGCATCGGCCTGTTGGCCCGATGGCTCCGCCGCCTGTCGAGCGGGTGCCTCGCCGGAGTCGGGCGGTTCGGCCGCCTCGGAGTGAGCGGGTTGCGATCGCGACCCCGCCCAGGATTGCTCTAGCTGGGCCAGCTTTTGCTGGATCCGCTCGAACTGCTGCTCGGTGCGCGCTTCCAAGCGCTCGAGCCGCTGTGCTAGGGCCTGCGATCCGGTCGCTTGCTGCTCCTGCTGCGATCGCTCGCGCTCGAGCTGCTCCTGCAAGCCGGCGATCCGCGCCTCCAGCTCGGTTTTGGTTCGCTCGAGCTGCTCGCTCATCCCGGATTCGCTCGTCCCCGAGCGGGATTCCTCCGCCTGGGCTCGGGCGGCGAGCACCTGCTGGATCTCGCTGCGCTGCTGCTGGCTGTCGGCAGACTCCGATTCGGCTGGGTCCAGAAAGGCGTTGAGGGCTTGCTTGCAAAGCGCGCTGAAACTGCCATCTTTGCGCGCCGCTAGCGCCTGCTCGACGCGCTGCAGCAAGCGCCGATCAGCTTGGTGGTCCGAGAACGCAACGCTCTTGTTCGCCTTTTTGGCCATGGCACTTGCCCCCTTGCCGTCAATGCCGGGCGGCTTCCTGCCGCACTTCCCCGTAGATGTGCTGGCCCAGCGCATTGGCCTCGCACGAGGGTTTGGCCAGGTGGCCCCCTAGCTGGGCTTGGGCCAGCAGCTGCTGGAGCTCTTCCCAGAAAAACTCGCCACCGCCGCCCGTTACGACCACATCGGTCGTTCGCTCGGGGAGCCAGGCAATCAGGCGATCGCGCAGCTCGCGGGCAAAGCTTTTGCGCAAGCTAGGCAGAATCTCGTCCAGGTTGGTGGGCTGGATTGCGCCCTGCGGCCGATAGAACCGCTCGCCTTCCGGCCGGTTGACGGCCCGGATCAAATGGAGCGACTGGCTGTCCGCGCCCTGGATTTGGGCGGCCACTTGCTCGTAAAACTGACTCATGGCAAAGGGTTCGCTCTGGGAGATCCCTCGCGCAAACCGGAAGCGATCGGCCAGCAGCAGATCGGTGGTTTGGTGGCCGATGTCGGCAATGGCCACCGAGGCATCGCGCAGGCGGTTCTCGCCGCTGTCGTGCTGTAGGGCTTCCATCCAGAGCAGGCTGCCGTACCCTTCCGGGATGGACTAAACCTGCTTGATGTCGACCGCAATTTCCTCGCCCCGATAGCTCATGACATGCGGCGACTGCAGCAGCCCCTGGACCTCGGCTTTATCGCGCTCGAATTGCTCTTGGGATTGGTAAGGCAGCCCCAGCACGACCGAAACCTCGCCGCTGAGGCCAAAGTAGCCTATGCTGGCAAACACCTTGACCAGGGCCCCCTCGAGTTTGGAGCTACCCAGTCCCAGATCGGCCCCAAAATCGGCGGCAAGCTGGCCCAAGGCATAACCGCGGCCCTGATACTCGAGCCACATGTCCAGCAGCGGATCGGCCAGGCGCGCGTCAAAAACGCCCCGCCGGACTTGTTCGGTGCTGAGCTGGGCAACGTTGGCCGGGATTAGAACGACGCTATTCGGATCGCGGCTGACGCACGCTTTGGTTGAGGTCCGCCCCAAATCGACGCTCAGGACGGTCGGGTTGCTCGCGGCGCGGCTTCGTTCGGCAGCCATCTAACGAGGGGGCAGCGGGCTTGAATCGACACAACGCTAGCATCCGTAGGAGATTGCATCACCCCCTAACTGCAAGCTGGAAGCGGTTCCGAACGGCTTGCAAGATCCGCTCGGCAGCGCGGCCGTCGCCGAAGGGATTGCTAGCAGCTGCCATGGCGCGGTAGCTGGCCGCATCGCTCAGCAATTCGCTGGCTGCAGCCAGGATGCGATCGGGGTCGACGCCTACCAAACGGGCCGTTCCGGCCGCGATCGCCTCGCTGCGTTCGGTGGTCTCGCGCAGGACCAACACGGGCTTGCCCAAACTGGGGGCTTCCTCCTGCAGGCCGCCCGAATCGGTCAGCAACAAGTGGCAGCGCTGGATGGCGCCCACTAACTGCGGATAGCTCAGCGGTGCCGTCAAAAAGGCGCGCGGGTGGTCGCCCAACTGCTTGCGCATGGAATCGCCCACCGCTGGGTTGGGATGGAGCGGCAGCAGCAGCGCCGTATCGGGAAAGCGATCCAGAATGCGGCGCAGCCCGGCAGCAATGCCTTGCAGCGGCGCCCCCCAACTCTCGCGTCGGTGCACGGTAACCAGCAGCACCCGATAGTCTTGCCAAGCCATGCCCTCAACCGGGCAATCTGGATGGCGCTCGGCCACGCTCAGCAGCGCATCGATGACGGTGTTGCCAGTGTGATGGATCTCGCCGCTGACGCCGGAGCGCTCGAGGTTGGCAACGGCCGAGCGCGTGGGGGCAAAGTGCAGCTCGGCCAGCTGCGAGATCAGGCGCCGGTTGGCCTCTTCCGGATAGGGATTGGCCAAGTCGTGAGAGCGCAGCCCGGCCTCCACGTGACCGACGGGGACCTTTTGATAGAACGCGCCCAGGGCAGCCGCAAAGGCAGTCGTGGTATCGCCCTGGACCAGCACCATTTCGGGCTGCAGCTGCTGGAACAGCTCCGCAAGGCCCTCCAAGCTGCGGCAAGTCAGCTCGGTGAGCGTGTGGCGCTCGCGCACGATCTGCAAGTCCCGGTCGACGCGGAGGTCGAACAGCTGCATGACCCGATCGACCATCTCGCGGTGCTGGCCGGTTAGGATGACTTGAACCTCAACGGCCTCGGCCTTGCGGAGCTGGCGGATGACCGGCGCTAGCTTGATTGCTTCCGGCCGCGTGCCCAGTGCAATGGCAACCGACGCCGCGGGCGCCGTCATGGAAGACCTCCCAGGATGGGCCGCGGGTGCCTCATCTTACTCCGGCAGTGGCGCTCCGCTTGCGAGCCTGGCCGCATTCTAAACCATTGCCAGATGCCGGCGCGGCCCAAAAAGCCCGGCCGAGGCGGGCCGGGCTGTGCTACCTGCGCGTTGGCGGTGCGCTCAGGCTTCAAGCTGGAGATCGCAGGCCAACTGGCACGCGCCATACTGGCTTCGGGGCAGCACGGCGGCTTTGCCGTTGAGCCAGTGCAGCCACGGAATGCGTTGCAGGTGAATGCCTTTGAGCGTCAAAATGGCCGAGCTAAGTGCAATGGCAATAACGCTGCTCCCAATGAGGCTGCCGGCCACCATCAGGACCGCACTAGCCGGCACGAGCGCATGCAGCGTCATGGCCAGAAACAGGCCTACAGTTGCCGCAATGGCAACGAGCGGGAAGCCGGCGACGAGCAGGCAAACCAATAACGTAAAGTTCCAGAGCGCAAAGCTTTTGAGGGTTCCCCATAGCTGAACGGAGTCTTGTCGGAAATCCTGGGCCAGTGACATGCCGACCTCCTAATAACGATGTATGTGGTTCAGATGTGAGCGATAAAGCTGCATTGTTTTGGAGTTGCTGGTATGCTAGCGAGCCTTTAATTGGTTGCTGGGAAGAGCGTTACCAAAATTAACCCCACAGCGAGTGCCTCGGGCAGCGTTGCAAGCCTCAACGCTGCGATCGCGGCCGCTCAGCACTTGGGGCGCGATCGCGATGTGGCGTTAATGTTTGTTAAATCCCGCAATAAAATCGAACGCGCGCCGGGCGCTGGGGAAAGCTCCGCTGTGAGTGCTGTGAGCTCACAATGCCAGCTGCCATGCCTGACGGATCGCCTGCCCGGCGCAGCCCGCCGCCACCGCCGCCCCAGCCCGCTCGCTCGCCCCAAGGCGAGACCGCTGGTCGCGATGCCACCCTCCCACCCGCGCAACGGCCGGCCGGCCAACCACCCCTGGCGCAAATCGTGCGCGAGGCCAACGAGCGCGGCTTCTCCGACATTCACCTGGGCGTGGGCGAGGTGCCGCGCGTTCGCAACCGCGGCGAGATGGAAGCCCTGGCCTACCCGGTAACCGACCGAGCCACCTTCACCAGTTGGCTGCAGGAAGCGCTTGCCACCGAGGACATTCAGCAGTTCCAGCAAACCCTGGAGTTCGACGGCGCCACGCAGTACGAATTCGCTCGAGTGCGGATCAATGCGTTCCAGGCTCTCAACGGGCCGGCCATGGTCTTGCGCCTGATCCCGCTGGCGGTGATGACGCTGGAGCAGCTGGCCTTGCCGGGGGTGTTTCGCGACCTCTGCCACTACGACAAGGGCCTAATCCTGGTCACCGGCCCTACCGGATCGGGCAAATCCACCACCATGGCGGCCATGGTGGACTACATCAACCGCTCGATGCCCAAGCACATCATCAGCATCGAGGATCCCATCGAGTTTGTCTACAGCAGCCAAAAGTCGCTGGTGCGGCAGCGCGAGGTAGGCATGCATACCCTCAAATTCGACAATGCCCTCAAAGCCTCGCTGCGTGAAGACCCTGACTTTATCTTGATCGGCGAGATGCGCGATACCGAGACCGTCAACACGGCGCTCAAAGCCGCCCAAACCGGGCACGTAGTCATGGGAACCCTGCACACCAACAGCGCCGTTAAATCCATCGAGCGCATCCTCAACCTCTACAGCGCTGACGAGCAAGACGCCATGCGCGTGGCGCTGGCCGAGTCGCTGATCGCTGTTGTCTCGCAGGGCTTGTGTCGCACGACTGAGGGCAAGCGGGCGGCATTCCACGACATTCTCATTAACACCGAAACCGTCCGGGACTATAGCAACCGCAGATCACATCGTGAACGAAACAAGTCTATTGGGATAATCCCGAGGTCGGCCCGAACAGGGAATTAGTCTCTTGGCGCTAGGGATACAAATCCGTTCACGATCCAGGTGTTTTTGCTATACATTCGTGATGGCAAAAACGACGAGATCTCGCGCCTGATGGCCGAGGACACCTTCTATGGGATGACGACCATGAATCGGTCGCTGTTTGCACTCTACCAAGCCGGCCGCATCGATGCCGACACGGCCTTGGCCCACTCGCCGGCGCCTAACGAAATGTCGCAGCGCATGCGCGGTCGCGTCTGAGCGTCCAACGAAATCAGGGGGACCCAAAGGTCCCCCTGCACGCTTATGGCTGCACGGCCATCCGGGCGCTTAGCGCCGTTTGAGGGCATCCACCCATTCGCGGACCTGCTCGGCTGCAATGTCGCGGCTGCCCAAGCCAAAGGCCAGCGCGATCGCAACCGCAATTGAGCCCAACAGCAGCCCAAAGGCCAGGTTGACGATGCTGGTTGCCACCCCAATCTGGCGCAGCGCCAGCGCGACGGCAAACGCGATCGTGATGATGCGCGCCGTTTGGCCCAGGGTTCGGGCTTGGCGCAGGCCCGTGTTGGCGATTAGGTTGAAGGCCCAGTTGGCCAGATACAGCCCGATCACAAAGACGAGCAGTCCTGTCAGGATGCGCCCCGCAATGACAATGATGCCGCTAACCAGCTCCGTCAAAGCCTCGATTTGCAAGATGTTGACGGCTGCCAGCGTGGCGAACAGCATGATGCCCACCAGCGAAATGGTGCCCATAAGCTGGGAGGGCGTTTGGCCCCGGCTGGAGGGCGCTGCCATGCCTGGCCCTGCGCCTTGCGCTTGACCGGTGCCGGGCAATTCCAACCAGCGGAGCAGGTTGTTGAAGCCCACGTTGGTCAGGATGTTGGTCACAAAGTCGGCAACGTAGCGCCCGCCCGCATAGGCCAGCACCAACACGACCGAGGCCGCAATCAGGCGCGGAATCAAGACCCCGATCGAGGTCAGCATTTGGGTAGCCGGCTCGGTGATGGCCGGAATGTTGAGCTTGCCTAGGGCGTAGATGGCGACCGGAACCAGCACCGAGACCTGAACGACGGCCCCCGTCATGCTGGAGAGCGAGGGGCGCCCGGCCGCTCCGGTCAAGCCGAAGCGCTGGCCGATGCCGTCCACACCGGAGGCTGCCACCAGGTTGATGACAAAGCGGCTCGCAATCTGAGCGCCGATCCAGCCGATGGCGCCGATTAGCACGGCGGCCAGCACGTTGGGCAAGACCGCGAGGATGCCATCCAGCAGGTCGCGCACCGGCGTCAGCGTTCCCTGTAGCTGCAGGGTGCTGAGAATGGTGGGCAAAAACAGCAGAAAGATGAACCAGTAGAGGGTGTTGCCAATGGTGTTGGTCAACTGCAGCTGGTTCTGCTGCCCGGTGCCGCCCGTTTGCTGGTTGAGGCGCTCGTCCACGCGCAGCGTCCGCAGCGTGGTGGTCACCAGCGCCCGTACGATCGTCGCGATGCCCCAAGCAACGGCCAGCAGGATGAGGGCAGCCCCCAGCTGCGGTAAGAAGCCCGTCACTTGGTTCAGCAGCGTATTGAGCGGCTCCGAGACTGCCTCAAGCTTTAGGGCCTGCAGAAAGGCAACAACCGTAAACAGCAGGATCAGCCAGTAGACGATATCCGAGATCCAGCGCTCGATGGGAAGGGATTCGTGATCGGCCCGGTCGCCGGCGATCCAGCTGGCAATGCGATTGTCGATGCTCGTACGGCGCAGGATGCCGCGCGTGATGGATTTGCCCACCGCGGCCACGATCCAGCCCACGATCAGAATGACGATCGCCTTGATCAGCGAAAAGACATCGCTGCCCAGGGCAGTGGTGATTTGGTCCACGAGCTGGTTGCCCATGCCGCCGGCCCCATCTGCAGCTGTCTCGGGGGCTGGTTGGGCATCACTCGGGGGGTTTCTAGGCGGGGATGGGGACGTATCTGGCTGCTGCTGTGCCAGGAACGCAGGCCCCGTTACCGCTGTCACTAAAAGTGTTAGTTGTGGCATGCTTAACCAACTTTGACTCGGTCTACAGGGAGGTTTGTTAGCGAGCGCGGTGCGATTCAGTTAACGCTTGCTCGGTCTGCGGTACTGGTAGGACCGTAGGGGAGGGTTGGCGACGAGCGCAAGCTACGCGACCAACAACCAAGCTTGAACCCGCAAAGCGGCGGATTGCCGCTACTATCGCCCTGAGTTTAGCCGAGCTGCCCAGCAATTGGGAAGGGTGTTGCATGGCACCGCGGCACGTGTTCGAGCAATCCATCCAGATTGCCGCTAGCGCGACGGCCGTCGAGCGCTGCTTGACCGAGCGCGAGCTCATGCACCGCTGGCTCAACCCAGCCCTGCGTTGCGAGCCGGTGGGGGAATGGAGCACCGCGGTGGGCAGTCGCTTTCGCTTCACCCTTCAGGTGCCGGCGGTTGAGCCCACCCTCAAAAGCGTGGTGGTCGAGCGCGAGCCGGGCGCCATCGTCTGGGCTTTTAGCGGCTTTTTCCGGGGCAGCGATCGCTGGGAGTGCCAGCCCAATGCCCGCGGGACCCTGTTGCTCAACCGCTTTACCTTTGAAGTACCCAACCCGCTGGTGCGCTGGGGATTTAACGCGCTAGCAGCTGGCTGGACCCGGCACGACATGCAGGCTCAGCTGCGACGGCTCAAGCGCGTTGCCGAAGAAATCTACCAGCACCAATAACTAGGCTAGCCGGCCAGCTCGGCCCAGAGCCGCCGGATGGTGGCGGCATCGCGCGCGTTGGGCTCGCATTGCAGGTAGTAGGCCAAATCGCGCGCGGCGGCCTGGCGATCGCCCAACTGGTAGTAGAGCAAGCCGCGATCGCGGCGCTCGCGCGCCGCCTCAGGGAACAGCAGCACGATCCGCTCGACAGCGGCCAGCGTCCGCGCGACGTCCTGACGCTCGAGATAGATGGCTTTTAAATTAGTCAGCATACGCGCCAGGAACTGCCGGTTGCCGATGGGTTGCAGCCAGTGCCGCTCGAGCGAGACAGGCTGCTGGTAGATCTGCTGCAGCTTGGCTTGGCAATCCTGCTCGAATAGGATTTCGCCGCCCTCGAAAGCATCGACGAAAATGCCAGCCCCTTCAAAATCGGGCTGGATGAGGAAGTGGCCGGGCATGCCGATCCCCACCATGGGAAAATCAATCCGGCGCGCTAGCTCCAGATAGACCAGCGAGAGTGAGATGGGAATGCCCGTGCGGTGCGCGAGGACCTGGTGGAGGAAGCTGTTGCGCGGATTGTAGTAGTCCTGGCGGTTGCCGCAGAAGCTCAGCTCGCCGTAGAGGTAATCGTTGATGGTGTGGATGACCCGCAGCGGATAGCGCTCGGGCGGCAAGCGCGAGTGCAGGGCTTGGGCCATGCGATCCAGGGTGGCGAGCGTTGCCTCGGGATCGAGGTGGGGATCGTCTTCCTGGGCTAGATAGAGCGCGGCTCGGCCCAAATCGATACGCTCGTCCGGAACCGCAATGGCTCGGCGAAAGTTTTGCCGCCCGATGGGGTCATCATCGATCATGCGTGCTGCGCTGGGATGCGGCTGTTGGCTGCCGCCCAGTTTAGCTAGGCGCGCGCGGCCAAGCGCGGTGCCGCGCGCAGCAGCTTTTGCGTGTACGCGTGCTGGGGCTGGGCAAAGATCTGCTGGGTCGGGCCCAGTTCGACGATCCGGCCGGCGCTCATTACGGCGATGCGATCGCTCAGATAGCGCGCGATCGCCAGATCGTGGGTAACGAACAGGTACGTTAGCCCGAGCTGGGCTTGCAGCGATTGCATCAGGGCCAACACTTGGGCCTGCACGCTGGCATCCAGCATGCTGACGGGCTCATCGCAGATCAGCAGCTGGGGATGGGTAATCAGGGCCCGCGCGAGTGCAACCCGCTGCTGCTGTCCGCCGGAGAGATCGCGCGGATAGCGCTGCTCGTAGCTGGGGGCAGGGCTCAACCACACCTGCTCGAGCATCTGGCGGGCTTGGGCGCGTGCGTCTCGCTGCGATGCCAACCGGTGGATCCGAAGCGGCTCGGCGACGATCGCGCCCACTGGCATGAGCGGATTGAGGCACGCCAGCGGATCCTGAAACACTATCTGCATCTGGCGGCGGCGCCGGCGCATCGCTCGGGCCGACAGCTGGGTGAGTTCTTGTCCTTGGAGGACAACCGTGCCAGCGCTGGGGCGCACCAGCTGCAGGATCGCGCGCGAGAGCGTGCTTTTACCGCAGCCGGATTCGCCCACCAAGCCCAAGGTCTCACCGCGATAGAGCGAAAAGCTCACCCCATCGACCGCCTTAATAGTGGGCCGCTCGCGCGAGACCAGCTGCTGAACGACATTGCGCTCGAGCGTGTAGTGCAGCTTAAGCTCGCGAACTTGCAGTAAAGGGGGCTCAGTGCGAACAGCGGTCTCCGCAGCGGCCTCGGGGGGTCGCTGCAGTTGCAGCGCTGATCGCAGCAAGGCGCGCGTCTGCTCGTGTTGCGGGCGCTCCAGCAATGCGGCCGTCGCCCCCGATTCCACGATTTGCCCGGCTTGCATGACCGCAATGCGCTCGCAATAGGCGCCAATTGCGGCCAAATCGTGCGAGACGAGCAACAGGGCGGCACCGCGCTGCTCGCAAGCGCGGGCGAGCAACTGCAAGATCTCGGCCGCAACGGTGACATCCAGGCTGGTGGTGGGCTCATCGGCAATGATGAGCTGCGGCTCGAGCAGCAGCGCCAGGGCAATGGCGACGCGCTGGCGCATGCCGCCGCTAAATTCGTGCGGGTACTGCGACCAGCGCTCGGTCGGTATTTGGACGGCGCGCAGCGTCTCCAGGGCGCGGGCGCGCGCCTGCCGCTGCGAGAGCTTGGGGCGGTGCGCGCGCAGCGTCTCCAAGCAGTGATCGCCCACGGTCATGAGCGGATCGAGGCGCGTGAGCGGATCTTGAAAGATCAGCGCCGCCGTTTCGCCGCGGAACCGGCGCAGTCGGGCAGCATCGAGCGCCCAGACCGAGTGTCCCCCAACCCGCACGTTGCCCTCGACTGTGGCTTGGGGAAGCAACCGCATGATGGCGCGGCCGAGCGTCGATTTGCCGCACCCCGACTCGCCCACTAGGCCCAGCTTTTCGCCCGCGGCGAGCTGCAGCGACACGCCATCGACAGCCCAATTCGTTGGGGGGCTGCCGTAGCCCACGCGCAGGTGCTCTAGTTGCAGTAACGGCTCGCCCATGGGCCCAGACTATAGCTGCAGTAGCGCTTCAACGTAGCTGCTGAGGTGCGCCAGGCGATCACGGATGCTGGCCTGCCGCTTCTGCCGCAAAGCCGACTGCCGCGCGGCCTGCAAGAACGTGACATCGGTGCGCAGCAACCGCATCATGCGATGCATCTCCGTTTGCAGCGACTGCCACTGCGCGCCCATCTGGGGATCGAGTTCTCGGTCGGTGAGCGCCATGATGTCGGTTTGAAACTGCTGCTCAAGCTGCTGGCACTGGCGCGCTAGTTCGGCCGCATCCGCATCGGGCGCTTCGGCAAGCTGCTGCAACTGCCCCAATTGTTGCCCCAGCGCCCGATAGCGCTCGCAATGTGTTTGCGGTAACATCGGCTGCCTATGTAGGTTAGAATTTTTGCTACCCAGGATCCTGCCGCGCTGGCAGCTGGCTGGGTTCAAGCGCGCACTGCTGCCCATTCGACGCAACAATTATGGATGCGATCGCAGCCGCTGGCAACTACCAAGACGTCGCGCTGCCCGAATGGCTGAGCGAGTGCCTCGCCACCTGTCGCACGGCCCGCCAGCCCAGCGAAGCGGCCCCCACAGAGCAGCCCGATGCCTGCCAGGTGGCTGACGCGTTTGACTTTGCCTACCAGCTGCACGAGGGGCAGTACCGCAAATCGGGCGAGCCCTACATTGCCCATCCTATTGCCGTTGCCGGGCTGCTGCGCGAATTGGGCGGCGATAGCGCCATGCTAGCCGCGGGCTTTTTGCACGACATTGTTGAAGATACCGAGGTCACGCCCGAGGACATCGAGGCGCGCTTTGGCAGCGAAGTGCGGCAGCTGGTAGAGGGCGTTACCAAACTCTCCAAATTCAACTTTGCCAGCACCACCGAGCGCCAGGCCGAGAACTTTCGGCGCATGTTTTTGGCGATGGCCCAGGACATCCGCGTAATTGTGGTCAAATTGGCCGATCGCCTGCACAACATGCGCACGCTCGAGCACCTGCCAGCCCACAAGCAGCGCAGCATTGCCCAGGAAACGCGCGAAATTTTTGCCCCGCTCGCCAACCGCCTGGGCATCGGGCGCGTTAAGTGGGAGCTCGAGGATCTGGCCTTTAAGGTTCTGGAGCCGGAGCAGTACCAGCGCATTCAAGCGCTGGTCGCCGAGCGCCGCACTGATCGCGAGCGCCGCCTGGAAACGGTTGCCGAGACGTTGCGCCAGCGATTGGAAGGGGCCGGCATTAACGTCTCCGAGCTGACGTGGCGGCCCAAGCACCTCTACGGCATCTACCGCAAGATGCAGCAGCAGCAAAAGTCCTTCGAGCAAATCTACGACATTGCTGCCCTGCGCATCATCGTTAGCACCAAGGAAGAGTGCTACCGCGCCCTGGCCATCGTCCACGACGCCTTTCGCCCCATTCCCGGCCGTTTTAAGGACTACATCGGCCTGCCCAAGCCCAATCAGTACCAGTCGCTGCACACCAGCGTCATTGGCCCCACAGGCCGGCCGCTGGAGCTGCAGATCCGCACCGTGGAGATGCACCACGTTGCTGAGTACGGCATCGCCGCACACTGGCTCTACAAAGAAAGTGGCGGCATGAGCAACGTCCAGGCCAGCCCGCAGGAGGAAAAATTCACCTGGCTGCGGCAGCTGCTGGAGTGGCAAAACGACCTCAAGGATGCCCAGGAGTACGTCGAGCACCTCAAAGACAACCTGTTTGAAGACGACGTCTACGTCTTTACCCCGCAAGGGGACGTCGTTGCCCTCTCGCGCGGGGCCACGCCCGTCGATTTTGCCTACCACATCCATACCGAGGTGGGCAATCACATGAAAGGCGCCCGGGTCAACGGCCAGTGGAGCCCGCTGGATAGGCCGCTCGAGAACGGCGACATCGTCGAAATCGTGACGCAAAAAAACGCCCATCCCAGCCTGGATTGGCTCAACTTTGCCGTCACGCCCAGCGCGCGCACCCGCATCCGGCAGTGGTACAAGCGCTCCCACCGCAACGAAAACATTGCCCGCGGCCGGTCCATGCTGGAGAAGGCTCTGGGCAAAGCGGGCTTTGAGTCCATGCTCAAATCGGAGCCCATCCTGAACGTTGTCGAGCGCAGCAACTACCAGAGCGTCGATGACTGGCTGGCCGCCATCGGCTACGGCGAGATCGCGCTCGAATCGGCCGTCAACAAGCTGCGCGAGGCCCTGCTCGAGCAGCAACCGGTTGCCGATACCAGCGAGCCCGCCGCCGATACGAGCGAGGAGAGCGAGCTGCAAGCCTTCCGCTCGGCGCCCACGCGCGAGTTTCGCCCCGGTGACGGCACCGAGTCCCCCATTGAAGGCGTGGAAGGCCTGACGCACGCGATCGCCGGTTGCTGCCATCCGGTGCCGGGCGAAGCGATCCTGGGGGTAGTTACGCGCAAGCGCGGCATCACCATCCACCGCCAGGACTGCCCCAACGCAGCCAACGTGCCTGGAGAGCGCTTGGTGCCGGTGGCCTGGAAGCAGCAGAACGGACGCGCGCCCAAATACCCAGTAGAGGTCGAGATCGAGGCCATCGATCGCGTGGGCGTGTTCAAAGACATTCTCTCGCGCCTCAGCGATCGCCACATCAACGTGTGCAATGCGCAGGTCAAAACGGACTCGGGCCATCCTGCCCTGATTCACCTGTCGATTGAGGTGCGCGATCGCGAGCAGCTGCAGCGCAGCTTCGACCAGATCAAAAAAATGAGCGACGTGCTCAACATCCGCCGCCTGAGCGAAGCGGAGCGCAACTAGCGCGCCTGTCCCGCTAGCAGCGCGCGCTGTGACGGGCGTTACAGAACGTAACCGCCGCCCTGCTGGCAGCCGCCCCTTGGGACGATAGGATGTAAGATAATCTTCACAATCCCGACCGACTTACCGGCGATCCAACCCCCGACAGTTGCGATTCGCCCTAGCGAACGCCATGGTTACCACCCCCCAGACCCGAGCCCGCAAGCGCACCAAGCCCGCCAAGCTAGAGGGCATCAAAGCCAGCAGCCAGTATTTGCGCCAGCCGCTCGCTGACGAGCTGCCTGAGGATGCACCCTGCGTTAGCAAGGATGCCGTCCAAATCCTCAAATTTCACGGCTCTTACCAGCAGGACAACCGCGACAACCGCCAAAAAGGACAGGATAAGGACTACCAGTTCATGCTGCGCACCCGCTCGCCGGGCGGGTTCATCCCGGCGCAGCTCTACCGAACCCTGGATGAATTGGCCGATGGGTACGGCAACGGCACCTTGCGAGTGACCGACCGGCAGGGCTTCCAGCTGCACGGCATCCTCAAGCAGAACCTCAAAACGGCGATCGCCAGCATCGTTCGCAACATGGGCTCGACGCTGGGGGCCTGCGGCGACCTCAACCGCAACGTTATGGCGCCGCCGGCCCCATTTCAGGATCGCCCGGCATACCGCTACGCCCGCGAGTACGCGCACAACATCGCCGACCTGCTGCGGCCGCAGTCCGGCGCTTACTACGAGATCTGGCTGGATGGCGAAAAAGCCATCTCGGCCGAGGAAGCCCCTGAGGTCAAAGCCGCGCGGCAGCGCGATGGCAACGGCACGATCTTCCCGGACAAGGAAGAACCCATCTACGGGGAGCACTACATGCCGCGCAAGTTCAAAACTTGCGTCACTGTCCCCGGCGACAACTCCATCGATGTTTACACCCACGATCTGGCGCTGGTGGTCATTACCGACGAGCGCGGCGAGCTCCAAGGGTTCGATGTGCTGGTGGGTGGCGGCATGGGGCGCACCTACGGCAAAGAAGCCACCTTTCCGCGCGCGGGCGAGCCCCTAGGCTACATCGACCGGGCGGATGTCTACGATTTGGTCAAGGCCGTGGTGGCCACGCAGCGCGACTTTGGTGATCGCGCCGATCGCAGCCACGCGCGGATGAAGTACCTGATCCACGACTGGGGCATCGAGCGGTTCCGCCAAACGGTGGAGCGCTATTTGGGCAAGCCCCTCCAGGCCTGGCAACCGCTGCCCGAGTTCCGCTACCGCGACTACCTGGGCTGGCACGAGCAGGGGGACGGCAAACTGTTTCTGGGCCTGCCCGTCGAAAACGGTCGCATCAAAGACGAGGGGCAGCTGCAGCTCAAAACGGCACTGCGGCAGGCCGTTGATCGCTACGAGCTGCCGCTGCGGCTGACCCCCAACCACAACGTGTTGCTCTGCGACATCGATCCCAGCGAGCGAGCGGCAATTGAGGCACTGTTTCGCCAGCACGGCACGCCCACCGATCCGGGCGAGATCGACCCGCTACTGCGCTATTCCATGGCCTGCCCGGCCATGCCCACCTGCGGCTTGGCCATTACCGAATCCGAGCGGGTCCTACCAGGGGTCATCGATCGCATTCGGACGTTGTTGCATAAGCTGGCGCTGGACGATGAGGCCATTGCCATCCGCATGACCGGGTGCCCCAACGGCTGCGCCCGCCCCTACATGGCCGAGCTGGGCTTGGTGGGCAACACGCCCGGAACCTACGAAATCTGGTTGGGTGGCACCCCCGATCAGACGCAACTGGCACAGCCCTATCAAGACAAAGTGCCCGAGCGAGAACTGGATAGCACGCTCGAGCCCATCCTGGCCTATTTCAAGCAAGCGCGCCGTGCGGGCGAAGGGCTTGGGCCGTTCTGCAACCGCGTGGGCTTTGAGGCCATTCGGCAGTTTGCAGCTACCTACACGCCCGTTGCAGCGCCGGCAGAAGAAGTAGTTCGCGCCCAACGTCACCCGCGCCCGGCCAACGGCGGGAGCCGGCGCCACCGCATCAGCGTCCGCGATGAGGTGCATGCCCGCCTCAAAGCGGCAGCCGCGCGGCAGGGCAAATCGATGGCAGCGTTGGCCAACGAGGCGCTGGAGGCCTACTTACCCGCCGATGGGAACCCAACCTAGCGATCGCTGGCGCGCCGAGAGCCGCTGCCGCGCCGTGAGACCTGCCGGTCAACGACTTGGACGGGCGTCCCGACTGTAACGCGGGAAAACAGCTCGCGCATGTCATCGCGGTACAGGCGAACGCAGCCGTGCGAAGCGGCTTTACCCACCGAGCTGGGCCTGGGCGTATCGTGAAAGCCAATCACGTTTTTGTCAGTTCTGGCAAAGCCCAACCAGTAGTCCCCAATGGGATTATCCGGAGCGTCGCTAGGGACAACCTCGCCCGAGAACGGGCTCACCCAGGTGGGGTCGCGAACTTTGCGCTCAACCTTAAAGGTGCCGGTGGGGGTTTCCCAACCCGGTTTGCCCACCGCAACCGGGTAGCTCTCAACCGGCGTATCCCCCCGATAGAGGGTGACCTGGCGGCGCTTGCGGTTGAGCACCAAGCGCGTGCGCGCCTCCCGCGTCGTTTGTGGCTGCCCTGAGGGGCGATCAGCGGCAGAACGCGGTGCTTGCTGGGCTATAAGCGGGGGTGCGCCCAACAGCCAACTCCCACCAACCATGGCGGCAGCCAACGACAAGCAGCGCTGGACCATACCGGGCAGTTGGGATTGCATAAGCGGAACGGTTGATACCAATTCTCGTGGCTTGTGCACTAGATTGCGATCTCCAAAACTCCTTCAATATAGGAGTTATGAACTTTGGTCAGCGTGCATCTGCTGCTCAAATTGTTGCAGCCGCTAGCCAATCGCTAGGCCGCTACCACAAACCGCGGACGTCACCACCTTGCTCGGTTTGGTCTTGCTCCGGTTGCGGTTGGGGGGGTTGTTGCTGCTGAGGCGGTTGCTGCTGTTGGGGCGGGCACTGGCACTGTTCGTCCTCTGGCGCCGGTTGCGGCGCGGCCTCAGCTTGCAAGACAGGATTGACGAGCTCTAGGACCTCGCTTCGGGTGGCGTAGCCATCAAAGGCCTCGGAGGCGTACGGAATCGTCGAGCCCGAGCGCTCCTCGGTATAGATGACTTCTTCCCCGCTCCGGATCCAGGGCCGAATGTCGGCATCGAGCAGCGACTGGCGCAGGTAACGGAGGCCAGCGGCGTGGCGGGCTTCGACCGAGTGAATTTCGAGCGCCCCTGCCAACCCCGGGTTGCGCTTTTGCCCCGGCAGAATTCGCCTCAGAGGGGGTTCTTGGCCTTCAGCTTGCAGGTTGGTGACCTGCCCTTTGTAGGCTGCAACGCCTAAATCCTCTACCAGTTGGCCGGCCAACAGCAGATCCTCGACGCTGGCGAACGGATCGCGGTCCAAAATGGCAGTGTAGTTGGGTTCCTCTGGAATAGTGACCTGGTCTGGGTTGCCATCCAGCGCGCTCAGCACCTGGGACAGATCGGCCACGTGCTGGGCCTCATCTTCGCCATAGGCCTGGATGGCATCGATCGCCGGCTGGGGAACGTCGCCGAGTTGACCGCTGGCGACGGCATCCGCGGCGCGTTGGTAAAAATCCGCTTCTAATTTTTCTAGGGTGAGCGCGTATTCGATGACTTGCTGCGTGCTCAGGGATTCGGTTTGGGGTTGCGCCCGCGCTGGGGTGGCGGGACCAAAGGCCAGTAGGGCTGCCAGGGCCCATGCCAGCACTCCGATACTGACTGGCCGAGCAACCCAGCTGTTGGGGATGCCTTTGAGTTGCGCGAGCGCGCCTTGGAATAAGCGTTTCACGGTCAGTCCTCCTATTAGCGAACCAGCGACCCTCGGATGGGATTGTTGAGGATATTGAGCGAGTCCACGACGGAGACGATTTGCTTGGGCGTGCAGAGCTCGTCGTAGGCGCGCCCCTGAAAGGGGTTGAGCTTGCTGGCCAAGTCGGCATCGCTCACCTGGCGCTCCTCAGGCGTTTGCGTGGCCGAGCGCCCTAGCAGTCCGCGGACGCCAGCACTGTGCCGCCCCTCAACCGAGACGATCGAGCCGGCTGCCCGCAGGTAAGTTGGGTTTTTAATTTTGACGCCCGCGCCGTTGTAGGCATGAACGCCCAAATCCTCGAGCAGAACCGCACTATCCAGAATGGTTTGGCAATCGGCCAACAGCTCGGAGACCCCTTGTTGGTTGAAGCTGAGCTCGTTGGTTTCAAACGCCGTGTCTTGCCCTAGAACCTCGCGCAGGAAGCTGACGTGCTCGGACTCGTGGCGCCCTAGGGCTTCAATATACTCGCTTTCTTGCGTGTCGGTTATTTGCCCGGATTGGGCAGCTTGCTGATAGAACGCGGCTTCTAGCTCTTCCAGGAGAAGGGCAAAGTTGAGAATGCCGGTATCGTTATTTCGCAACCGGATCGTTTTGGCCCCGTTGCTCGTTTGCGCGCTAATTGCTGTGGGAACGCTTGCCAAGGCCATGCCGCCTAAAGCAAGCCCGCCTAATTTCAGTAAGTTGCGCCGAGAGGTGGGTAACCTCAATTCAGACTGTTTGTTGGGAAGCGCCATGGTTTCCGCTCCTGGTGATACGTTTCCATCCAGTCCGATAGTCGTTCGACTAGCAGGCCAGATAGGGTCCATCTCAAAAGAGGCGCCGTTAGGATAGCTTCCCTTCGGCAGCCTGTCATCCGCTCGGCTGCCAACAGCAGCTGGCGCGGTACGATTTTTAGGGCGAGCTCGCGAAGGTCGCATTGGCGCAGCAGCAACGGTTGGTGGTTGCGCCGGAGCAGCTGGCTGCCGATCGGCTCCAATTGACGCGCGAGCAGCAACATTACCTTTATCGGGTGCTGCGACTCCAGCCCGGCGATCGCTTTGTGGCCACCGACGGTTGCGGGCGCTCGTGGCAGGTGCAGTTGGAAGATTTCGCTGCGGCTCGCCTAGTCGCAACGGCAGCGGCTGCCCGCGAGCTGGCTTGGGATGTAATGCTGCTGGCTGCCCTGCCCAAAGGGAGCGCGTTTGATGGGGTCGTGCGCTGCGCGACGGAGCTGGGCGTTAGCACCATCGTGCCCGTCACCAGCGATCGTGCCCTGCTGCAACCTGGCGCCAACAAGCTGCGCCGCTGGTGCCGGATCGCGCAAGAAGCCGCCGAGCAAGCCGAGCGGGCCGTTGTCCCCACTGTGGGTGACCCCGTTCCGTTCGACCGAGCCCTGCAAGTGCCGGATGCCGGCCGAGCGCGCTACCTGGCAGCTGCCCGCGCCGGCGCGCCGCCCCTGCTGGCCTGCCTGCCCCCAACCAAGGCAAGCGCAATTGCCATTGCGACCGGCCCTGAGGGCGGCTGGAGCGAATCGGAATTGGAAGCGGCAACAGCTGCAGGGTTCCAGACGGTTTCGCTCGGTGATCGCATCCTGCGCGCAGCCACCGCCCCCATTGCGGCGATGGCGATCACTACTGCTGCAGCCGATACAGCTGCCGGCGAGCGCAACGGCTAGATGGGCCAACCGGATCCAGGGCCGGAAAACCGAACGCAGGCGCAGCACGCGCTCACTCTACAATAGATACCAAGCAGCCGATACGGTCCGCTAGCGCAACGGCTAGCCGCTCAGCCATGGGATTTTTTGACTCCGAAATCGTCCAACAAGAAGCCCAAGAACTGTTCCAGCAGTACCAGTCGCTGATGCAGCTGGGCAGCAAGTACGGCCAGTTCGATCACGAGGGCAAAAAGCTTTTTATCGAGCGCATGGAAGAGCTCATGGAGCGCTACAAGATTTTCATGAAGCGCTTTGAGCTCTCCGAGGACTTCATGGCCCAGATGACGACCCAGCAGCTCCAGACCCAGCTCGATCGGTTTGGCCTCACGCCCCAGCAAATGTTCGACCACATGGAAGCGACCCTGGAGCGCATGAAAGCCGAGCTGGAAAACGAGCGCTAGCGCCTTTTAGGAAGCCGGCCGCTGAAACTGATTGGGGTCGGAGAACTGCTGGACGGGTTTGTCATCTAGGGCTTTTATCATAAAGCGCCGCCAGGCAGGGGCGGCTACGGCACCGCCACTGATGTTGGTTCCCATGCGGGTGCTGTCGTCGTTGCCCACCCAAACGGCTGCTGCCAGTTGCGGGACGTAGCCCACAAACCAGGCATCGCGCGAGTAGCGTGTCGTTCCCGTCTTGCCGGCGGCCGGCCGGCCGATGCGGGCAGCCTGCCCCGTGCCGACAGCGACTACGTCTTTCAGCACGTCCGTTAGCGTTGCCGTTGCCCAGGGATTGAGAACGCGCTTGGGCTGGGGCTGGTTGTCAATCAGGACGCGGCCGTCGCTGTTGGTCGCACGCACGATGGCGGTGGCATCTTCGTACCAACCATTGCTGGCGAAGGTGGCATAGGCATTGGCCATCTCCAGCGGCGAGACTTCCTCCGGTCCCAGCGGCAGCGATCGCACCGGCGCCATGGGACTCTCAACGCCCAGCTTGCGCACGTTGAAAATGACGTTCTCCAGCCCCAAGGCTTGGCCGAGCTTGACCGCCGGGATGTTGCGCGACTGAACCAGGGCGGTCCGCAGCGTAATCGTGCCCATGTAGCCGCCCCCGTAGTTAGTCGGCTTGTAGTTGCCGTAGCGAACCGGGATATCTTTGATTTTGGAGCCGGGCAGGTAGTTGCCGCTGGCAAAAGCGGTGTAGTAAACGAAGGGCTTAAACGACGATCCGGGCTGGCGCCGCGCCTGGACAGCGCGGTTGTACTGGCTCTTGTCGTAGTCAACGCCACCGACCATGACCTTGACGAAATGGGTGCGCGGATCGACTGCCACCAGCGCCATTTGCTTGGCATTGACCCCTTGGCGGACGATATTTTGGTGCGCCTGCTTCACCGTGGCTTTGGCCATGTCCTGGAAGCCCTGGTCGATGGTGGTCTGCACGCGCAACCCACCCTCACGTACGGCTTCGGCTCCAAAGCGCCCCTTGAGCTCGGCTTTAACGGCCTGCGTCACGTAGGGCAGCTCGCTATCGAGCCAGGCGATGGGTTTGCCCACCCGCAGCGGCTTGTTGAAGGCCTGCTTTTTTTGCTGGGCGCTAATCCAGCCCAGCTGCTGCATGCGCTCGAGTACGACGGCCTGCCGCCGCTTGGTGGCCGCATAGTCGACAAAGGGGCTGTAGCGCTCGGGGGCCCGAATGAGACCGGCCATCATGGCCGCTTCGGCCAGATTGAGCTCTGAGGCGGACTTGCGAAAGTAAGTGTAGGCCGCCGTTTCGACACCGTAAGTGTTATGGCCCCAAAAGACGTTATTGAGGTAGAGCTTAAAGATTTGGTCCTTGCTATAGATTTGCTCGATGCGCAGCGCCATGACGCTCTCAGCCAACTTGCGGCTGTAGGTCTGCTCGGGCGACAGAAACAAGTTCTTGACCAACTGCATGGTCAACGTTGAAGCCCCTTGGGCAATATCGCCCTGCCGCAGATTGGCCCGAAAGGCGCGGGCAACGCTGGTGGGATTGATGCCGGGATGCTGGTAGAAGTGGCTGTCTTCAATCGCCAGGACGGCCCGCTTGAGATGGGGCGAGACTTGGTCTAGCTCGACGGTTTCGCGCAGGGAGCCATCGTGAATGCGCGTGAGCAAATTGCCGTTGACATCGTAGATGTAGCTGGCTTCAGTAGGCGAATAGTTCTGCAGGACCCCCATATTGGGGAGGTTGCGAAAGCTGACGGCTAGGCCTACCAGCCCGCCAGCTGCAATGGCGCTGGCCAGCATGCCAATGCCCAAAACGGTACCGCCAGTCGATTTCAAAACGCCGCTAGCAAAGTCAGCTGCAGGAGAACGCTCGCGGCGTTTGGGGCGGCGTCTTGGGTAAACAGTCGCGCGACCGGACACGGGGAACTTGGCTTGATGTGCGCTTGACTAGCCTGCCTGCTACTCAGCCCGCTTGCAAGCGAGTTGGGCGGCCCTTAGCTTAGCAAAACCGCACCGCTGGGCGGCGCATGGCACCACGCGCATCAACGACCCCGAGCGCCCGTCCGTCCCCCTGTGGCAGGATTGTGGAGTGCGTGACGCCCTGGTCCGCTGCCAGCAGGGGAAACTATGACTGGTACCAACCGCATCCCATGGAGCAGGCTCGTGCGTGCGCTTCGCGCGGCGGCTGCGGCTATCGTGCTAGTGTCGCTCACCATTGGGCTGAGCGGCGCTTGGTGGGAGGACTGGTTCGGCGGCAATGGCAGTACTGAGCCCGCGCAAGAGCGATTGCCGCAAGGCGACACGGTCACCAACCCCAAAACCTTGCTGCGCCGGGCGCTTCCCATCGACAGCGAGCCCGCGCGCGAGTTCGAACGCCACGTTGAGGAAACCGTGCGGCTGCTGCGACGGCGGCGCTGGGGTGCTATCGAGCAAAACCTCCAACAAGCGGCCCGCCTCTTGCGCGATCGCCGCTCGGCGCTAATGGCCGATGTGCCGCAGCAGCATCAGGCAGCGGCCCAGGAGCTGCTGCCGCAGCTGCGCTCGCAGCTCCAACAGGTGGAGGCAGCCGTTGCCGATCGCGATGTGGAGCGCGTCCGGGACGAGCGGCGCGAGCTGCTCGAGCGCTTCGATCGGTTGGCCGAGCAGATGGTGGCTGCGTTTCCGTACGCCATTCCCGAGCGCTTCGATCACCTGCCGCGGCTCAAGGGGCGCGCCACGGTCGAGCTTGAGACCACGCAGGGCACCATGACGGTAGTGGCCGACGGCTACAGTGCCCCCCTCACCGCCGGTAACTTTGTCGATCTGGTCGATCGCGGCTTTTACGACGGGCTCCCCTTCCACCGCGTGCGCGACTTTTTGGCCCAGACGGGCAACCCGCAGGGGGCTGAGACGGGCTTCATCGATCCCGAGACCGGCCAGGAGCGCACCGTTCCGCTCGAGATTTTCGTCCGCGGCGACCGGCGGCCCAGCTACGGGCAGACGCTCGAAGAGGCCGGCCGCTACCAGGCCCAACCGGTTCTACCTTTCTCCGCTAATGGCACCGTTGCCCTGGCGCGACCGAGCGACGATCCCAACGGCGGGTCTTCGCAGTTTTTCTTGCTCAAATACGACTCGGAGCTGACGCCGCCTGGCTTTAACGTCATGGACGGCCGCTACGCCGCGTTCGGCTACACCATCCAAGGCGACGAAATCCTGCAAGATTTGCAGGAAGGCGACAAGATCCGCTCGGCGCGCGTAGTGCGCGGGCTAGATGACTTGGTGCGCCCCCAAGGCGCCCCCCAGACACGCTAAACGACGGCGGATGCCACCCCATGGAGCAGCCATCGCGCCCGGTCGGCGAGTTGAGCGAGCGGTTGCTACTCCAGCAACTGCAGCGCTTTTGCCCGCCCCAGGCCCTAGCCGACGACGCAGCCGTTCTGGCGCTGGAGCGCGATCGCTGGCTGACCGTCACAACCGACACCTTGGTCGAAGGCGTTCATTTCAGCGAGCGCACGACGCAGCCGGAAGATGCCGGGTGGCGGGCAGCCGCGGCCAACCTCTCGGATCTGGCTGCCATGGGGGCGGCGCCGCTTGGACTGGCCGTGGGCCTGCAGCTGCCCCGCGATACGGCGCTCGATTGGGTGGAGCGATTCTACAGCGGATTCAATGCCTGCTTGCAGCCGCACGGAGCTGGCATTGTGGGCGGCGATCTCAGCCGCGCCCCAGCGATCGCGGCCGCCGTGACGGCCCTGGGGAGCGTTGCGCCCCAGCACCTGCTGCGACGCTCCCAGGCAAGCGCTGGGGATGCCATCGTTGCCTCGGGCTACCACGGTTGCGCGCGAGCCGGCTTGGAGCTGCTCCTCAACCCCGAGCAAGGGGACCATCTGGGTGCCAGCGAGCGGGCCGAGCTGGTGCAGGCCCACCAGCGGCCGCAGCCGCGGCTGGATGCCCTGGCCGCTATTGCAGCTGTTAGCGCCCAAGCCAGCGTTGCCGGGACCGATAGCAGCGACGGCCTAGCCGAGGCCGTTTTGCAGCTCTGCCAGGCCAGCGATGTGGGGGCAACCCTGGAGCGCGAGGCCCTGCCCATCTCCGCTGCTCTGGCGCGTTTTGTGGGGCTCGAGCGCAGCCAGCAGTGGTGCCTCTACGGCGGCGAAGATTTTGAGCTAGTGCTATGCCTGCCGTCTGCTAGCGCCCGGTGGCTGCTGCCGCAGTTGGGCGCCGGTGCCGCGATCGTCGGCCGCATCACGGCGGAGCGCTCGGTCGCCCTTGCCGATCGCGCCGGGAACCAGCAGGTGCTGGGGGCGGGCTACCAGCATTTTTGAGCCGTGCCGCTAAAAAAGCCGTGTGGCAGCAAGCCGCACGGCCTAGGGAGCTAATACTAGGACGGTCAATCGGGAGCGTCCGAGCTGCTCAAGCCGGCCACTTATCGGCGACGACTTCGGCCAGATCGAGCACGCGCTGGGAGTAGCCCCACTCGTTGTCGTACCAGGAGATGACTTTGACCATGTTGCCGCCCAGGACCATGGTCAGGCTGGCATCGACGATGGAGGAGGCATCGTGACCGCAGTAATCGGAAGAGACCAGCGGCTCGTCGCTGTACTCAATGATGCCCCGCATGGAATTTTCGGAAGCAGCCTTGAGAACCTCGTTGACTTGATCGGGGATGGTGGGTTTCTCCACCTGCGCCACGAAATCGACCACCGAGACGTTGGGAGTGGGCACGCGCATGGCGACCCCGTTGAGTTTGCCCTCGAGCTCGGGGACGACCAGCGCTACGGCCTCGGCAGCGCCGGTGGTTGTCGGAACGATGTTGTTGGCCGCGGCCCGCGCGCGCCGCAGGTCTTTGTGGCTGGCATCGAGCAGTCGCTGGTCCCCGGTGTAGCTGTGGGTGGTGGTCATCGTCCCTTGGACGATGCCGAACTCCTCGTGCAGGACTTTGGCGATTGGGGCCAGGCAATTGGTGGTGCAGCTCGCGTTGCTGATGACCTCGTTACCGTCGTCGTGCCGGTAGCTGTTTTCGTTGACCCCTACCAGATAGGTGGGAATGCCGCCACCTTTGCCCGGCGCGGTTAGCAGGACCTTATTGGCGCCTGCTGCCAAGTGCTTGGAGGCCTTTTCTTTAGTGGTAAAGATCCCCGTGGATTCCACCACCAAATCGACCCCGAGCGAGTCCCAGGGCAAGTTGACCGGATCGCGATCCGAAACGCACTTGATGGTGTTCCCGCCAACGGTGAGGGCATCTTCGCTGGCGCTAACATCAGCTTTCAGTTCGCCAAAAGTCGTGTCGTACTTCAGCAGGTGCGCGTTGGTTTTGGGATCGGAGGTATCGTTGATGGCAACAATTTGAACCTGGCTGTTCTGGCGCTGCAGCCAGCATCGCAGGAAGTTGCGTCCGATCCGTCCGAACCCGTTAATGGCTACTCTAATCAATTGGCCTCGCCCTCGCGTGCAAGCTCGATAACAGTACGGTCATTGTTAGCGACACCGATTGTATCGTAACGGGTGAGTGCTGTTGAAAAGAATCTTAAACTCGATGAGCGCAGGCCGAAAACAACGGGCCTTCGGGAACGGATCGCCGGCAACCGGGCCTTCCATCGCCTCGATCGGTGACATCGGTCGCGCGCTCAACTATGATGGCGCGTGTTGCGACGCGGCACGTGCCGCTGCTTGCGAGGATTTGATGTCGGATACTGTCGATTTGAGCGGTCGGCCGTTTCATTTCATTGGCATTGGCGGGATCGGCATGTCGGCGTTGGCCTACATCCTGGCCCAGCGCCAGTTCCCTGTCTCAGGCTCCGATCTCGGCAGCAGTCGCGTGACGCAGCGACTGAAATCGGCAGGCGTGCGGATCTTCGAGCAGCAAGCGGCCAGCAATTTGGCAGCCCTTGCCTCGGGCAATGGCGCTGCCCAACCGCCGCAGGTGGTTTGCTCGAGCGCGATCGCCAGCACCAATCACGAGTACGACGCCGCCCTGCAGCGCGGCTGCGCGATCTGGCATCGCTCTGATGTCCTAGCGGCGCTAGCCAACGAGCGCGACAGCATTGCGGTTGCCGGGACGCACGGCAAAACTACTACCAGCAGTGCCATCGGGCATCTGCTGTTGCAAGCGGGGCTGGACCCCACCATCGCCGTGGGCGGTGAAGTGGAGACCTGGGGGGGCAACGCTCGCCTGGGCCAGGGGCGCCACCTAGTCGCCGAAGCAGACGAATCGGACGGTACGCTGGCCAAGCTGCACCCCCAGATTGGGGTCGTGACCAACATTGCTCTGGATCACCCCGATCGCTACGCAAGCGTGGAAGCCGCCGTGCAAACGTTTGCCACCTTCGCGCGCCAGTGCCAGCTCTTGGTGGGCTGCCTCGATTGCGAGCAGGTCAGAACGCAGCTGCGCCCGCAAGTGAGCTACAGCCTCTCGCCCCAAACTGGGGCCACCTACACCGCCACCGATATTGCCTGCGGCGCCCAGGAGACGACCGCCACCGTCTGGGAGCGCGATCGCTGCTTGGGCCAGCTGCGCCTGCAGCTGCTGGGCCAGCACAACCTCAGCAATGGCTTGGCAGCCGTTGCAGTGGGGCGGCAGTTGGGCCTATCGTTTGCCACCATTGCCGAAGCGCTGGGCACGTTTGCCGGCACCAAGCGGCGGTTCGAACATCGCGGCTGCTGCAACGGCATCGATGTGTTCGATGACTACGCCCACCATCCCAACGAAATTCGGGCGACCCTGGCAGCGGCCCGCTTGCGCGCCGCGCCCGCGCAACGGCGCGTGGTGGCTGTCTTTCAGCCCCACCGCTACAGCCGCGCGCAAGCGCTTTTGAACGAGTTTGGGGACGCGTTTGCCGATGCCGATGTGGTAGCCGTGACCGATGTTTACGGTGCCGGCGAGGCGCCAGGCGCGGTTGAGGGCGACCGCGTGGCTGAGGCGATCGCGGCCTGTCATCCCCGCACGCGCTACCACCCCACCCTAGCCGGATTGAGTGAGATGCTCACCGGCGAAATCCTGCAAGCAGGGGATTTGGTCATCTTGTTGGCGGCAGGCAACCTCAACCAGATCGTTCCCAACCTGCTCGCGCAGCTAGAGCAGCAGCAAGTCGCCGCGCTCTCGGCCGAGGAGCGAGTTCAATAGCGCCCCCGCGCAACAGCAAGCATGGCAGAGGCAGGTTACGTTCCCGGTACGGACTGTCCGCTCTACGCGCAGCTGCCGCTGGCGAACCTGACCTCGTATCGGGTCGGGGGACCGGCCGAGCACTACTTCGCTCCCCACAACGGGGCAGACCTGCAAGCCAGCCTACAGTGGGCCTGCGCGCAAGGCCTGCCCGTTACCGTCCTGGGGGCTGGCTCCAACTTGCTGATCGCCGATCGCGGCATTTCGGGCTTGGCGATCGCAACGCGCCACTTGCGCGACGCGCACTTCGATCCCGAAACCGGTCGGGTCACTGTCGGGGCCGGCAAGACCATCCCCAGCTTGGCGTGGCAGGCAGCCAAATGGGGCTGGCAGGGCCTGGAATGGGCGGTCGGCATCCCCGGAACGGTGGGCGGGGCGGTGGTAATGAACGCCGGGGCCCAGCAAGGCTGCGTTGCTGATCGGCTCGTACGCGCCCGGCTGCTGCGGCCCGACGGCCAACTTGAGGAGCGGGGCCCGGAGGCGCTGGCGTTTGCCTATCGCAGCTCCAACCTGCAAGGCAGCGATTGGGTTGTGGTCGAGGCCACCTTCCAGTTGCAACCCGGCGCCGCCAAAGACACAGTAGTAGCCGCCACCCGGGAAAATCTGCAGCACCGCAAGCGCACCCAGCCTTACCACCTGCCCAGCTGCGGTAGCGTCTTTCGCAACCCCGAGCCCTACGCAGCTGCCGCGCTGATCGAGCAGCTCGGGCTCAAGGGCTACCAAATTGGCGGCGCCCAGATCGCGCAGCGCCATGCCAACTTCATTCTCAACTGCGGCGATGCCCGCGCGAGCGACATCTGGCAGCTGATTGGCTACATCCAAGAGCGCGTCGAGCAACGCTGGGCGATCCGGCTGCAGCGCGAGGTCCGATTGTTAGGCGAGTTTTAGCGCGGCGGCGATCACCGGCGGGGTGCAGCCGTGCCAGAATTGGAAGACCGCGCACAGCAACGAGCCACCCTAAGGTATGACTGACAGCAACGAGCGCAACGAGCGCGGCCAAGGCTTTGGCTTCGGCTTGGGCAAAATGAAAGAGCTGCGCGAGGCCTTTAGCAAAGCCCAGCAGGTCCAGCAAGGCGCGCAGCAACTCCAACAAGAGTTGGAGGAAACTGACATTGAAGGGCAGAGCGAAGACGGCCTAGTCAAGGTCGTCATGAGCGGCAACCAGGAACCGCGTCAGGTCGAGATTGCACCCGAGGCTCTCGATAAGGGGGCAGAGGCGCTCTCGGAAGCCGTTACGGCTGCCATGAAAGACGCCTACAACCGCTCCACTGAGACCATGCGGACGCGCATGGAAGACCTCACCAGCGGCCTGCAATTGCCAGGAATGTAGCGCGCTCGCTCATTCGCCCTCGGGGAGTTCGGCATTCTCGGGGACGATCTGCATGGCCTCGAGGCCGGCCAAAGCCTGATAGAGCCGCTCGGCCAGCGCGGCATTGGCGCGCTCGGTGAGATGGATGGGGTCGTAGAAGGCCCGATCCGGCGAGTCCTGATAGAGCTGGTACAGATTGAGCGCTGTGACGCCATCGAAGGCGGCCTCGAGCTGCTGGTTGGCGGCCCCCAGCCGGGCGTAGCCTTGCCGCAAGCGCTGCACGTAGGCCTCGCCCAGCTCGTCGATCGTGGCCTGCTCCTGGGGCGCGCGATGGGCCGAGCTGCGTCCCGTTATCTCGGGTTGTAAAACGCTCACCAGCGGGATGTCGGTGCCCGCGATCGCCTGGGCCATGGCCTGGTGGTGGCGGCGGTAGCGCGTTGCCCGGCGCTGGCGCTCGGCCTGCTGGGTAGGCAGGCGCTCGGTCAGGGATGCATCGGCGCGACCGCCCCTTGCCAGAGTGGCCTCGGTCACGGATAGCGACGTCGTTCCGCTGGGCGAGAACCAGGCCCCCAGCACCCGGACCAGCGCCGTTTGTTGCAACCAGCGCTGCAGGGGATTGCCCCACTGCGCGCGCAGGTGACGGCCGGCATCGGCCAGCAGGGCATCCAGTTGCGGGATATCCGCGGCCTGGCGATCGCCGGGCAACAGCAAATCGCGGTAGCCGTCAATGGCGACGATTGCATCCGGCTGGTAAGACAGCACTTGCAGCGCCAGCCGCGCCAGCTGGTTGCCCGAGGCATGGCCGGGCACGGCGGCATTAATAACGCGGTAGTTGCCTTCCCGAATTTTGGGCGGTCGCGACAGCGCCTCGCGCCGGGTGGGCTTGTAAAACGGCAGAACGTCGGGGCGGTACTCCCCCGGCGAGTTTTGCTGGCGCGCCACGCGCTCGTTGAGCTGCTGCTCGAGCTTGGGCGCGATGGTGGCGCTGTTGCCATCGGCCCACTGGCCGAAGGCTGCCGATCCGCCCAAAATAAAGACGCGAATTTCGTCCTCCGGTTTGGCCGGCGGCACGGGCTCAGCGTTGCGGAAGCCGCGCTCGCCGATCTGCCAGAAGGGGCTTTGTTGGTCGCCGGCCAAGCGATAGCCCAATTGCGGATCGCGCCGCGCGATAGGATTGCCGCCTTCGGTTAGGCCAGCGATGGGGCGGCCATCTTGGGTTTGGAATTGCAGTTGGTAGGCCGCTGCCGGGATGCCGCCCGGACCGTTGACGCTCGGGGATCCGCCTGCCCCCAAAACGCCCAGGAACGCTCGCGCAGCCAGCTCCAGCCCAATCGCGGCCGCAACTAAAGCTATCCCCACTCGGATCCAGGGCACGCGCTGGCGGCGCGATCGCCTGGCAAAGCTGCGGCGGTTCGAGAAGCGGCGGCGGGATTGGAACATGACAGCTCGACGTTCGACGGGCAGCAACCGGGACAAGCAGCCGCGCGGTCGCAAGCGTCACCCCATGATAGGAACGATTGCGCCCGCGGCAAAGCGATTGCCTTCTGCTTGGCTGAAGCCACAGTGCTAGAGGCCCAGTCAGCCGCCGCGACTGCCACCGGGCATTTCGGCGCGGCGATCGCGGCCAGTCTGGTTGCCGCCCAACCGCCAGTGGTAGAATCCGCTAGCAATGCTAGGGGTGCCTGAACGCAACCAGGCTGAGATCACACCCTTAGAACCTGAGTCCGGCTAGTACCGGCGCAGGGAAGCGGCTACTGAGAGGAATCGACCATGCGCGAAGACTGGATCGCCCGGCGGCGCGGGCAAGATAACGTCACCCAAATGCACTACGCCCGCCAGGGCACCATCACCGAAGAAATGGCCCACGTGGCCCAACGGGAGAACCTCCCGGCCGAGCTCATTCGCGACGAAGTGGCGCGCGGCCGCGCCATCGTCCCGGCCAACATCAACCACCCCAACCTCGAGCCCATGGCGATTGGCGTTGCCACGCGCTGCAAGGTCAATGCCAACATTGGCGCCTCGCCCAACACTTCCGACCTGGACGGCGAGGTGGACAAGCTCCGGCAGGCCGTCCACTACGGCGCCGACACGGTCATGGACCTCTCCACCGGCGGCGGCGATCTCGATACCATCCGCAGCGCCATCATCAATGCCTCGCCCGTGCCCATTGGGACGGTGCCGGTCTACCAGGCGCTCGAGCGGGTCCACGGCAACGTCGAGCACCTCACCGCCGACGACTTCCTCCACGTCATTGAAGAGCACGCCAAGCAAGGGGTGGACTACCAAACCATCCACGCCGGCATCCTGATCGAGCACCTGCCGCTGGTCAAAAACCGCCTCACCGGCATTGTCTCGCGCGGCGGCGGCACCCTGGCTAAGTGGATGCTGCACCACCACCAGCAGAACCCGCTCTACACGCACTTTGACGACATCATCGCGATTTTCAAAAAGTACGATGTCTCCTTCAGCCTGGGCGACTCGCTGCGGCCGGGTTGCACCCACGACGCCTCGGACGAGGCGCAGTTGGCCGAGCTGCGCACGCTGGGGCAGCTCACGCGCCGGGCCTGGCAGCACGACGTCCAGGTCATGGTGGAGGGCCCCGGCCACGTCCCCATGGACCAGATCGAGTACAACGTCAAAAAGCAGATGGAAGAGTGCTCGGAGGCGCCCTTCTACGTGCTGGGGCCGCTGGTGACCGATGTGGCGCCTGGTTACGACCACATCACCTCGGCCATCGGCGCGGCCATGGCTGGCTGGCACGGCACGGCCATGCTCTGCTACGTCACGCCCAAAGAGCACCTGGGGCTGCCCAATGCCGAGGACGTGCGCAACGGCCTCATGGCCTACCGCATCGCCGCCCACGCTGCCGATGTGGCCCGGCACCGGCCAGGGGCCCGCAACTGGGACGACGAGCTCTCCCAGGCCCGCTACAACTTTGACTGGAACCGGCAGTTCGAGCTGGCGCTCGACCCCGAGCGGGCGCGCGAGTACCACGACGAAACCCTGCCGGCCGACATCTACAAAAGCGCCGAGTTCTGCTCCATGTGCGGGCCCAAGTTCTGCCCCATGCAGACCAAGTTTGACGATGGCACGCTGCAGGAGCTCGAGAAGTACTTGGCCCAAGAGCAAGAGCGCGCGGCGGCTGGCTCTAGTTGAGCCGATCACATCAAGGGGCTACCGAGCGGATGGCGTTGCGCATGCGACGGTAGCCCCGCGGATTGTCCTGCTGCTCGAACAGCTGGGCCGCCTGCTGGAAGTCGCGCAGGGCGGCTTTAGGCTGCCCGAGCTGCAAGTAGGCGCCGCCGCGGTTGGCATAGGCAGGGGCAAACTCGGGCTGGCGCTCGATGGCGCGCGTGAAATCCGCAACGGCGCTCTCGTAGTTCTCCAGCTGGGTGCGCGCGATCGCGCGGTTGTAGTAGGCACGGCCCACTTCCGCATCTAGCGCGATGGCGCGGTTGTAGTCTGCTAGCGCCGGGCGATAGCGCTCGAGCTGCGCCCGCGCGACGCCACGCTCGTTGTAGGCCCGCGCCAGCTCGGGGTCGCGCTCGATGGCTTGGGTGAAGGCTGCGATCGCTTGGGGATAGGCCTGCTGCTCCAGGTGGACGCGCCCGCGCTCGAGGTAGGTTTGGGCGCGCTGGTCCGCCTTGCCTGCGCCACCTTGGCAGCCGGCCGCCGCTACGGCAAGCGCGCCCAACAGCGGCAGGGCATGGCGTTGGTCTGGCATGAGCGCCTCCTCTGGCTGAGGGCCACCCCAAGCTAGCGCCCAAGCCTGAACTGCCCCTTAGTCCAGGCGGTAGCCAAAGCCGCGCACGGTGACAACGTACTGCGGGTGGGAGGGATCGGGCTCTAGCTTGGCGCGCAGCCAGCGCACGTGGACATCCACCGTTTTGGAGTTGCCCACGTGATGGGGGCCCCAAATCCGCTCCAGCAGCTGCTCCCGGGACCACACGCGTCGCGGCGTCTCGATGAGGGCCTCCAGCAGCTGGAATTCCTTGCGCGAGAGGGCCAGCTCCTGGTTCCCCACTGTGACCCGGCACTCGTTGGGGAACAACCGGATGTCGCGATGCTGCAACACCGGCGGCTGCTGCGCGGCCAAAAACTGCTGGCGGCGCAGCAGGGCGTTGCAGCGCGCCACCAACTCGGTCAGGCTAAAGGGCTTGGTGACGTAGTCGTCGGCGCCAGCTTGCAACCCCCCGACCCGATCGCCCTCGCTAGCTTTGGCCGAGAGAATCAAAATGGGCACGGCGTTGGATTGGTAGCGCAGCCACTGGCAGATTTCGAGGCCATCTGCCTGGGGCAGCATTAGATCTAGCACCAGCAAATCGAAAGCCGGTTCGGCCGCGCGCAGGCGATCGAAGGCCGCTTGACTGTCGGCTACCGCCGTAATGGTATGCCCTTGCTCCTCCAGTGCCGTTGCCACCATCTCCCGGATCAGGGCTTCATCCTCAATGAGAAGAATCTGTCCGGGCGGGACAGTACCGCTATCCATGGCTAGCTGCTGGGGCTGCTGGAGCGATTGCATGGCCCCCGCGCAAGCGTTCTCGGTCGTTATTACCCGAACCGGCCGCTAACGTACTCGTGCGTGGCTTGCTCTTTCGGGTTTTGAAAGAGCATTTTGGTGTCGTTGTACTCCACCAAATAGCCGGTTTTGCCCGTTTTTTCGTTGGGCTCGGCGTTGAAAAAGGCAGTGCGGTCCGAGACGCGCGAGGCCTGCTGCATGTTGTGGGTCACAATGACGATGGTGTAGTCCTCTTTGAGCTCGCGCAGCAGCTCCTCAATCGACAGGGTGGAGATGGGATCCAGCGACGAGCAGGGCTCGTCCAGCAGGATGACCTCGGGCTCAATGGCGATCGCGCGGGCAATGCAGAGCCGCTGCTGCTGGCCGCCCGAGAGCGAGAGGCCGCTCTCCTGGAGCTTGTCTTTGACCTCGTCCCAGAGCGCCGCGCGCCGCAGCGTCTGCTCCACCAAATCGTCAATTTTGCCCTGGTAGCCGTTGACGCGGGCGCCAAAGGCGATGTTGTCGTAGATGGGCTTGGGGAAGGGGTTGGGCTGCTGGAACACCATGCCGATGCGGCGGCGCACCTCCACCGGGTCCACGCCCTTGCCGTAGAGGTCGCGGCCGCGGTAGCGAATGCTGCCCGCAACCCGCGCGCCAGGAATGAGGTCGTTGAGGCGGTTGAAGCAGCGCAGGATGGTGCTTTTGCCGCAGCCGGAGGGGCCAATGAAGGCCGTGATTTGGTTTTGCGGGATGTCTAGGGTGACATCCCGCACGGCCAGCGCGCCGCTGTAGTAGACGTGCACGTCATTGGTTTGGATAACCGGCTCGGTGGCGGTTGCGGTTGGGGCAGTAGCTGGGGTGGTGCTCGACATAAGAAGCTTCGGCTAGAACGGCAGGGCAGTAATATATTGACGAGACTTGATGGATTACTGGATCGTGCGCTGGAGCTTGTTGCGAATGAAAATGGCGATGGAATTCATTAGCAGCAGCAACACCATCAGTACGATGATGCCGGTGGCGGCGAGGGCGTGGAACTCCTCGAACGGGCGCGAGACCCAGTTGTAGATTTGGATGGGCATGACCGTGAACGGCATTCGTAACCCCTCCCAAACGGGCCAGAAATCCGGAATGAAGGCAATGTAGGTGAGCGCGCCCACCGCAATTAGCGGCGCCGTCTCGCCAATGGCGCGCGAGAGCGCCAGGATGGTGCCAGTCATAATGCCGGGGAACGCCAGCGGCAGGACTTGCTGGCGCACGGTCTGCCAGCGCGTCGCCCCCAGCGCCAGGGCCCCCTGACGGATGCTGCTGGGTACGGCGCGCAGTGCCTCGCGTGTGGAGACAATGATGATGGGCAGCGCCAGCAGCGATAGGGTCAGCGAGCCCGAGAGCACGCTGCGCCCGCCGGTGATGGGCTCGGCAAGGCTGACAAAGATTTGCAGGCCCAGCAGCCCGTAAATGATGGAGGGCACGGCGGCCAGGTTGTTGATGTTGATCTCGATCACGCGGGTCCAGTGGGCATCCGGGGCGAATTCCTCTAAAAAGATGCCCGCCCCCACGCCAATGGTGAACGAGATGACCGCGGTGCAGACCATCAACCAGATGCTGCCCACAATGGCCGAGAGAAACCCGGCCTCTTCTGGCTTGCGCGAGGGATAGCTCCTCAAAAAGTTCCAGTTGAGGGTGCCGAGGCCATCGGTGAGCACATCGACCAGTAGCGTTGCCAGCACCACCAGGCTCAGGACAATGGCGATCACGCCCAGCGACTCAAAAATCCTGCCTTGCCGGTAGCGGCGCGCCAGTGAGGTTTTGAATCGGGTGGCAGTCCCCGGTGCAGAGCTAAACGACGTCATTCGTACTCCTCCCGAAAGGCCCGAACGAACCAGAAACTAAATAGGTTGAGCGCGAGGGTGATGAGGAACAAAGTCGTGCCCACCGCAAATAGGGTCTTGTAGGCCAGGGTTCCGGCCGGCGCGTCGCCCAGCGACACCTGCACGATGAACGAGGTCATGGTCTGGACCGCCACCGTGGGGTCGAGCGTTAGGGTGGGGCTTTGCCCGGCGGCCACGGTGACGATCATGGTCTCGCCCACCGCCCGGGACATGGCCAACACCATCGAGGCCACAATGCCCGAGAGCGCTCCCGGCAGCACCACGCCCGTAACCACCTCGCGCTTGGTGGCCCCCAGGGCGTAGGCGCCCTGGCGCAGGCGCTGCGGTACCGCGTAGAGCGCGTCCTCGCTCAGCGAAGCCACCAGCGGCACGATGGCAAAGCCCATGACAACGCCGGCGCTGATCGAGTTAAAGCCGTCAAGTTCGATGCCCAGCGGCGCCAGCAGATCCTGCAGCAGCGGGGTAACAAACAGCAGGGCAAAGTAGCCAAAGACCACTGTGGGCACCCCGGCCAGGATCTCCAGCATGGGCTTGACCCACTGGCGCACCTTGGCGTTGGCGTACTCGCTCAGATAGATGGCGCCCATAATCCCGATGGGCACAGCCACCAGCAGCGCGATTGTGGCCGTCATGAAGGTGGCACTCAGCAGCACCATGATGCCGTACTGCTTGTCGGTAAACAGCGGCGTCCAGCGCGTATCGGTCAAAAAGCGCCAGAGCGAGACTTCGCCGAAGAAATTGACCGTTTCGCCCAGCAGGACAAAGACAATGCCGAACGTGGTTAGCACCGAGACCAGGGCAAAGAGCCCGAACACCGTAACGGCAATGCGCTCCACAAGCTTGTTGAGCCCGCGCGGCGGCTGCCAGAGCTGCGAGTTGCGCCCTAGCTCGGTTAGCAGTTGGCGGTTTGTCATCGCACGACGATTCCCATTGCCGGCATGCGAAGGATCCGTTAACTAGAACGGATCCTTCGCGCGAGCGCTAGCGGTCTTACATCAGATCGGACAAGTTCTTGCCCACAGCACTGTTGTCTTCAAACATGGTGCCCGTCTTGCGCTCCTCAACGCGCGTCTGGGCCTTCTGGTAAAGCTCGTCGCTGATGGGGATGTAGCCCACCTCGCTCACTAGTTCCTGGTTCTCACTCGCCAATAAGAAGCTGACGAACTCCTCAACCTGGGGTTTGTTCTCTAGCGACTCGCGATTGATGTACATAAACAGCGGGCGCGTTAGCGGCGTATACTCGCCCGACTGGGCCGTCTGGGTGCTGGGCTCGACGCAGCCGTCGCCATTGTCGACCGCAATGGGCTTGAGCTTGTCTTGGTTTTCTTCGTAGTAGGCCAGGCCAAAATAGCCCAGGGCGTTCACGTCGTCGCTGATGCCCTGGACCAGGACGTTGTCGTCCTCGCTGGCGGTGACATCGCCGCGGCTGGCGCCGGCCTCACCCACGATGGTCTCGGTGAAGTAGTCAAAGGTGCCCGAGTCCGTGCCTGGGATGTAGAGCGATAGCTCTTGGTTCGGGAACTCGCTGCGAATGTCGCTCCAGTTGGTAATTTCGCCCTGAGCCTCGGGCTCAAAGATGGTCTTGAGCTCCTCGGTAGTCAGGCAGCTGGCCCAGTCGTTTTCCGGGTTGGCGAGTACGGCTAGCGCGTCCCGGCCCACCGGAACCTCGACATACTCGATGTCGTTGTTCTCGCAGACCTCGATCTCCTCGGCCTGGATGGGGCGCGAGGCGTCTGAGATATCCGTATCACCGCGGCAGAACTTTTTGAAGCCGCCGCCGGTCCCCGAGACGCCCACCGTGACGTTGACGCCTTGGTATTCCTTCTGGAACTCCTCGGCCACCGCCTCGGCGATGGGGAACACCGTGCTAGAGCCGTCCACGGCAACGGAGCCGCTAATTTCTCCGCCTCCGCCTTCTTGACTAGGTTGGGACTCGCCTCCTGTATCGGAGCCAGTTTGTTCGGAGCTGGTTTGTTGGGCTTGCGGACCGCAGGCAGCGAGCGTCGCTGCCAAAAGCGTGGTCGAGGTTAGCGAGATAGCTCGCTTAGTCCGGGCGTTCCACACCATCATAAGTAATTCCTAAATCGGGTTGCGCTCTAGAGTGGGTCATCGCTCAGGAGTCGCCGCCATCCTACCTGCTATTGCAATCGCCTTTTGCAAAAACAAGGTTAAGTTCTGGTAAAGTTTTGATTAAGTCCGGCCAAACAGCCGCACGCTAGCGGCCCTTGCCCAACAGCACCACTCGCAGCGTTTTGAGGGCGATCGCCACATCTAGCGCCAGCGAGTAATTTTTGATGTAGTAGAGGTCGTATTCGAGCTTGGCGTAGGCATCCTCCACCGAGGCCCCGTAGGGATAGAGCACCTGCGCCCAGCCGGTGATGCCGGGTTTGACCAGATAGCGAATGTTGTAGTAGAGGATTTGGGCTGCCAGTTCGCGATCGAAGGCCGGCCGCTCCGGGCGCGGGCCGATCAGGCTCATCTCGCCCTTGAGGACGTTGCCCAGCTGCGGTAGCTCATCGATGCGCAGCAGCCGGATCCAGCGCCCCACGCGCGTCACGCGCGGATCGGCGGCGCCCGCCCACTGGGGCTGCTGCCCTTGCTCGGCATTGGGCACCATGGAGCGGAACTTGTGGGCCCAAAACGGTTGGCGGTGCAGCCCCGTGCGCTGCTGGTGGTAGAACACCGGCCCCGGGCTCTCCAAGACGATGGCGGCGGCGGTCAGCACCAGCAGCGGCGACAGCCCCACCAGCAACGTTACGGTCAGCGCCAAATCGCCCAAGCGCTTGACCCGCCCCTGAATGGGGTTCTGCAGCAAGTTAAAGCCATTGGCAAACAGGAACCACTCGCTGGCAACGTCGCTAGGGGTAATTTTGCCCAAAAAGCGCTCGCTAAAGTCGATGGGGCGGTAGATGGGGATGCCGCGCAGCCGCAGCTCGGCTAGCTCGGCGGCCAGCGCTTGCGGCAGCGGCGATGGGACCGCCAGCAGGATGCCCGACCAAGCCTGCTGGCAGCCCTGGGGCAAGCCCTCGCCATCCGGGTTGCGCGTGACGAGGGTGGCCTGGGGATAGCGCTGCTGGATGGTAGCCGCCAGGGCCGGCGTCCGGTCGGGATCGCCCACGAGCAGCCAGCGCGCGCGCAGCGACTGCGCGCGCCACCAGCGCGCAATGCTCAACCGCGCTGCCGTCGCCCAGAGCGTAAACAGGGCCAGCCCGCCCAGCAGGACCGTGCGTCCGTAGAAGGGGTTGGTGCCCCAAGCACCGACGACGTAGGCGATCGCGGCTAGCAAGATGCCCGCAACCGCGTTTGCCGCGATCACGCGGTAGGGCGGACGCAGGCCAGCGATTTTGGTCTCGCGCTCGGGGTGGTACGTATCGGCCAGATACAACCCAGCCGGCAGCAGCAGAGCTAGCCCGTAAAAGGGAACGGCTTCCTGGGCCAGCGGCAGCCGATCCAATCGCAGCCAGTAGGCCGCTCCAAAGCCGGCCCCCAAGCCCACCAGGTCGGCGAGCAGCAGGGCCAGGGGCAACCAGCGTTCCGATTGCGTCGCTGGGATCATGGCGCACGCTTCACACCGCAAATAATGCCTTAGGCCAGCTCAGGCGGCCGCCAAGCGCTGTCCCTTCGCTAAGGCCGTGACAACAATGGCCTCGAGGCTATCGTACTGGGGCTGCCAGTCCAGCACGCGCGCGATTCGATCTGCCTGGGCCACCACGGCAGCCGGGTCCCCCGGGCGGCGGTGGGCTTCGTACACCGGAAAATTAGTCCCGGCCACGGCTTTGACGGTACGCAGCACCTCGCGCACGGTGTAGCCGCGCCCGTAGCCGCAGTTGAGCGTCTCGCTGGGGCCGCCGGCTTGCAGGTAGCGCAGGGCCTGCAGGTGAGCGGATGCTAAGTCCTCGACGTGAATGTAATCGCGGATGCCCGTACCGTCGCGGGTGGGGTAGTCCGTGCCAAAAATGCTGACCCCATCTCGCTTGCCGGCGGCAGCTTCGCAAGCCGCGTCGATCAGGTGCAGCGCATGCGCGCTTGGCTGCCCTAAGCGCCCAGCCGGATCGGCCCCGGCCACGTTGAAATAGCGCAAAATCACAAACCGCAACCCCCAGGCCGCCGCGCAATCGCGCAGGATTTGCTCGCTCATGCGCTTGGAGTGGCCGTAGGGGTTAATGGGGGCCAGCGGCGCCGACTCATCCACCGGCACAGTCTGGGGCGTGCCGTAAACCGCTGCCGTACTGGAGAAGACGAACTGGCGAACGCCAAATTCCTGGCAGCAGCTCAGTAAGTTGAGCGTGTTGGCGGTGTTGTTGGCGTAGTAAGCCAGCGGCTGCTCGACCGATTCCGGGGCAACCGTGCTGGCCGCAAAGTGCAGCACGGCGGCAAAGCGGTAGCGGGCGAAGGTCTGGCGCAACCGCTCGCGATCGCTCAGATCGCCTTGCACGAAGTCACCGTAGAGCACTTGGGCGGGGTCGCCGCGGCTGGCGTTGTCGTAGGTGACGGGGAAGTAGCCGGCTTCGCCCAGCTGCCGCACCACGTGCGAGCCAATATAACCGGCGCCGCCAGTCACCAGGATAGAAGTCATATGCAATCCGGCAGTTGTTTCACACCCAACAAAGCGATGGCCCGGCAGAGCGCGTTTAAGTTATCCCATGCAGGCTGAGATCGCAACGACCTCGCTTGAGGGGTCGGTGACGTAGCCCAACCGTTTGAGGTTTCGCACAGGAATGGGCGATGGGGAGCCGGGATAGTAGCCCTCTTCCTCAAGCCCAATCGGAAGGAGCCGATTCCTGACTGCCTCGGTCTTGCTCGAGCTGCTGTTCGATAAGCGCCTGCAGCTGACGGCGCGGCAGCTCGATCCCGTCGCTGAGACTTCCTGGCGCGTCCAGAACAACGACGCTGTCGGCGGCTTCCATGGCAAACAGCTGGAACAGCACGTGCGCAACCGGCACGGGCGCTGCCATCGCTTGCGGGTCGGCGCTGCCTTGAAAGCGCGCCGCATCCTGATGGGTGGCAAAGGCATAGATGGCCTGCTTCTCGCGCTCTGGTCGCTCGGGATCGCGCAACGCGGTCAGCATCCAACGCCCGTCGATGGTTTGGAGAATGTAGTACTCCCGCTGCTGCAGTTGCTCGGCGATCGCGCGCAGCACGGGCACGACGGCGTTGGCCACCACCTCCGGCATGCTTCCGTCCTGCGGCGCTTCATCAATTAAAGCTTGGAGTTGGGCCTCGAGATCCATGGGTTGTTGGCTGGGGGCTGCTTGCCGGGAAGGTTGGGATTAGGGGAAGCGCCTACCCGGCCATCGTAAAGCGCCGGGATGCCAACCCGTTTGCCACCTGAGGGACCGCGATCGCCCATGGGGCTAGCCGCGTTGCCACGCACGCCATGGCGCCGCCGGCTGCGGCAGTTGGGGCGAGCGCCGCCTAGGGCAGCCGTCGAAGATTCGGTCAGCCTGCGCGCGGGCGTGCAAGGGCTGGTCGCTATCGGCATTGTGGCGGTCGATGGGGCGGCCGGCACGGCCATGAGCGCTTGGGCGCTGCCGGCTAGCTTGGCCGGTGCCGCTTGGAGCTGGTACCGGCGCTACCGCAACAATGCTGCCGTTAAAGCCGCGATCGCGCTGGGCATGGTGCTGGCGCTGGCGGCGTTCTTCGGGCAGCTGCTGGGGAGCCTCAACGACATGCGCCTAGTCCTGGCCCGGCTGCTGGTCCAGCTGCAAGTGCTGCACAGCTTCGATCTGCCCCGCCGCCAGGATTTGGGCTATTCCATGGCGATCGGGCTGATCCTGTTGGGGGTTGCCGGAACGCTGGCACAAACGCTGG